>NZ_BCAK01000024.1:0-59574 GCF_001293905.1 Brachybacterium sp. SW0106-09 | reverse complement strand
GGACATCTTCACTGGGAGTGGAGGAGTGCTTGAACCCCTACGGGGTGTTCGCCTCCTCCACTCCCTTTTCTCATGCCCGGGTTCTGTGCGCACTATGGCGCGCGTTCTCGCTCCTCGCGGGCACAGTCAGAAGCATCTCCGACGCCTGGCGCAGCGGCGGGGTGCAGTGATGGGCGCGGATCGTCCGGTGTCGAGTGCTTCCGCCATGAGGGACTCCTCGGTGCTGCGTCACGTGCACCGATGCACCGAACCGAAGGGCTACGTCTCCCCGACGACTGACATTCCGCTCGGCACGTCCCGCAGCGGAGAGCTCTCGACGGGAGCTCGTGGCGGTGGCTTCGCGGTGAGTCGGACGATGCTCCGTACGTGTCGCGCGTATGGTCGGCCCCCCGGCACGGACTTGCAAGGCGGTCGACCGGACGGGTCGTTACGTTGCCAGGCACCGAGGGAGAGTCCTAGCGTCGTTGCCACGAGCAGATGGCTCAGCCGGGCACACTGACCGGCGAACAGGAAGGGAGTTCCATCATGGCTGATCAGAACAACTCCGGACAGTTCGGCAACCGGAACGACACCGAGCAGCAGGCCCAGAAGGGCGGCGAGGCCAGCACCGGCAGCTTCGGCGAGAAGAACTCGGCCGATCCGAGCCAGGCCGGCCAGCAGGGCGGCCAGGAGTCCTCGGGCAGCTTCGGCGAGGAGAACTCGGCCGATCCGAGCCAGGCCGGTCGCCAGGGAGGCCAGGAGAGCTCGGGCAGCTTCGGCGAGAAGAACTCCGCCGACCCCAGCGAGGCCGGCCGCAAGGGCGGCCAGAGCTCCTGAGGCCCGTGGGGCTCAGCTCCTGCGCCCCGTGAACGTGGAGGGGGACGGCCGGACGGCCGTCCCCCTCCGCTACGCGCACCTTCCCCGCCTCGACCGTGTGACCCGACCCGACCCACAGGAGCATCCCATGTCCTTCGCCCCCACCCGTGCTGTCGTCGTCGGCTCCGACTCCGGGATCGGCAGGGCCACCGCGGTCGCCCTGGCCGAGGCCGGGATGGACGTGGGCATCACCTTCAACACCGACCGGCAGGGCGCCGAGGGCACGGCCGAGGAGGTCCGCAGCCACGGCCGCGAGGCCGTCGTCGCCCACCTCGACACCTCCGACCTCGAGAGGGCCGGGGGCGTCGTGGACCGGCTCGTCGCGCAGCTCGGTGGGCTCGATGTGTTCGTGCAGTGCTCGGGCGCCGGCCACAGCACGCTGTTCCTGGACACGCCGCTGGAGACCTGGCGCGACGTCATGGCCGTCGACCTCGACGGCGCGTTCGTCTGCCTGCAGGCCGCCGCCCGCCACCTCGTCCAGGCCGGGAACGGCGGACGGCTCATCGGCGTCACCAGCGTGCACGAGCACCAGCCGAAGGTCGGATCCTCCGCCTACGACGCCGCCAAGCACGGTCTCGGCGGGCTGCTGAAGACCATCGCCCTCGAACTGGGCGAGCACGGCATCACGGCCAACGCCGTCGCGCCCGGGGAGATCGCGACCCCCATGACCGGGCAGGCCGATCAGGATCCCCGCACCGAGGAGCGCCCCGGCGTGCCGCTGCGACGGCCCGGGGATGCCCGCGAGGTCGCGGCCGTCATCGCCTTCCTCGCTTCGCCCCAGGCCTCCTACGTCACGGGAGCCTCCTGGGTCGTGGACGGCGGGATGCTGCAGATGGGGCCGCAGGGCGCTGCGGCGACGGCCGACGACGCCTGGCGTCGCCCCTGAGACCGCACGGTCCCGTGACGCTGGCGGTACCGTGAGCGGTCATGCGCCGTCCGGCTCGCTCCGTTCGACAGGACGTCCTCCTCGGCAGCGCCGCCGGCCGGTCGCCCAGGAGCCCGGTTCGCGGGACCCGGCTGGGGGTCGTCCGGCAGCCGGTCGCGGTCCGCCCCGTCGACGGCCTCGTCCAGTCGGTCCCGGCGACGCCGAGCAGGAGCACCGGCGCCCCGAGATGTCGCGGAGCGACCGCCTGATCGGCGCCCTTCCGCCGAGCATCTGCCGTCGCTCGGCGACGCGCGCGCTGCCGCTGGATGGTGGCCAGTGCTCGACGCGGAGCACGAAATCTCGGGCGATCTGGCCGATGACGAGGACACCGGTGGCGGGATCTGTCGTGGTCATGGCCGTGCTACCACGGGGCGGCGTGCGAGGAAGGGTCATGGACCGGTGGATCGTCCTGCGCAGGATCGTGACGGCAGGGCCGGCTCGACGGCTCGCGCGGCACGTGCCAGCCTGACGGCATGTGCCGCAGCATCCGACCCCTCCACAACGTGGAGCCCGGAGGCCACCTCGCAGGAGGTGCACGATGCCGCACTGGAGCACGTGCGCAAGGTCAGCGCGATGACCAGGCCCTCGCAGGCCAACGCCGAGGTGTTCGATCGGGCGGTGGCGCAGATCGTCCACGCCACCGAGCACCTGCTCGCCGACCTCGTCACCGCAGCGCCGCCGAAGGACCGTGAGGTCGAGCGGGAGAAGGCCCGGGCCCGGAGCGCGAAGCGGTTCGGGACGCCCGCCGCGTCCTGAGCCGAGGGCGGCGTCTGCACAAAGGGGACTCCAGCAGCACGCCGCGGAGCTCAGCTCCTCGCCGTGCCGCTGGAGTCCCCTTTGTGCGGGTCGGTCCCCGATCAGTGACCCGTGCCGGGTCAGCAGACCGCGGGGACCCCGTCGGTCGTCGTGGGCGCCTCGACGGCGGCGCGCGCCTGCTGACGACGGTGCACGGCGAAGGACCAGCCGGCGATGCCGAGACCGGCGATCGCGAGCGCCACGCCGGTCCAGGCCGGGGCGAGCAGGCCCCAGCCGGCCGCGAGCACGGCCGCGCCGAGCGCCGCGCCGAGGGAGTTGCCGATGTTCAGCGCCGAGTGGTGCAGCGCGGCGGCGAGCGACGGCGCGTCGGGGGAGGCGTCCAGCAGGAACAGCTGCAGCGAGGGGCCCATGAGCTGCGAGGTGATCGCGATCGCGAACAGCAGCACCATCCCCGCGATCGCGTGCGGCGCCACCAGCGCGAACACGGCGAGCGAGGCCGCCATGCCGAGCAGACCCGCGAAGATCGTGCCGTAGATCGAGCGGTCGGCGAGGCGGCCGGCGAGGATGTTCCCGGCCGTCATGCCCACGCCGAACACGAACAGCGCCACCGGCACCGCCCGTTCGCCGAGCCCCATCACCCCGGGCACGATCTCGCCGATGTAGCTGTACACCGCGAACATGCCGCCGAACCCGATCGAGCCGATGCCGAGCGCGAACCACACCTGCGCCCGGCGCAGCGCCCGCAGCTCACCGCGGATCGAGCCGGTGACTCCGGCGCCCTCGGGCTCGGGCACCAGTCGCCAGATCGCGATCGTGCTGAGCGCCGCGACGACCACGACGATCACGTAGGCGGAGCGCCAGCCGACGACCTGCCCGAAGGCGGTGGAGGCGGGCACGCCCAGCATCGTCGCGATCGTCAGGCCCAGCATCACCAGGGATACGGAGCGGGCACGGCGTCCGGGCGGGGACAGGCGCGCCGCGACCAGCGACGCGACGCCGAAGAACGCACCGTGGGGGAGGCCGGCGACGAAGCGCGCGGCGGCCAGCGCCGAGAAGCTCGGCGCCATGGCGGAGAGCAGGTTCCCCAGCCCGATCAGCGCGATGAGCAGCACCAGCAGCCTTGCCCGCGGCATCTTCACGGCTGCGATCGTCACCAGCGGTGCGCCGATCACGACGCCCAGCGCGTACAGGGTGATGAGCATCCCGGCCTGCGGGGTGGAGACCTCGAGGTCCCGCGCGATCTGCGGTAGGAGCCCCATCGAGGCGAACTCGGTGGTGCCGATCGCGAAGGCGCCGAGCGCCATTGCGAGGATCACCAGGCGCAGACGCCCGGGGGAGAGCGGCGCCTGGGGAGCATGCGGCTGCGTCATCGGGGGACCTCCAGCGGCGGGACGGGGTGGGGGCTCGCTGCCGACGCTGGAAGCGGAGGGGGGACCCGTCGATCCTAAGTGCGGGGGAGGGGCCCGGGCCAGGGCGGGGTGAGGGATGGAACGGGGTCGGGCAGAATCCCCTCATGGCACGCCCCCTCGCTCCCGGCCGGCGCTCCCGCATCTGGACCCTCGACGTCGACAACGGCGAGCGGACGCTGGTCCACGAGTCCGCCGAGACGCTCTACGAGGCCCCGAACTGGTCCCTGGACGGCGCCTCGCTGTACATCAACGGCGACGGCCACCTGTTCCGCCTCCCCGTCGGCCCGGGCTCCGCGCCGGAGCGGATCGACCTCGGCGACCTTCCCGAGCTCAACAACGACCACGTCCTGGTTCCCGACGGGGAGCACGTCTTCGTCTCCTGCATGCACTGGCACATCTACCGCGCCCCGCTCGCGGGCGGCACCGCCCGACGGATCACGAACGACGACGGCCGTCTCCATTTCCTCCACGGCGTCAGCCCCGACGGCACGACCCTCGCCTACATCGGCCTGACCGCCGACGCGGAGGGGAACTGGGCCCCGCCGAACATCTTCACGATTCCCGCCGCGGCCGGGGAGGACGTGCAGCTCACCGACGACGAGTTCCCCGACGACGGCTCCGAGTACTCGCCCGACGGGCAGTGGATCTACTTCAACTCCGAGCGGGCGCGCACCGTCCCCGGCCACGCCCGGCTGTTCCGCATGCGCCCCGACGGCACCGGCATCGAGCAGCTCACCTACGACGAGCGCGTGAACTGGTTCCCGCACGTCTCGCCCGACTCCAGCCGCCTCGCCTATGTCAGCTTCCCGCCCGGCACCGAGGGCCATCCCGCGGACAAGGACGTGATCGTGCGGCTGTGCGCGGCCGACGGCACGGGGATCCGCGACCTCGCCCGTGTGTTCGGCGGCCAGGGCACGATGAACGTGCACAGCTGGTCCCCGGACGGCCGCTCGATCGCCTATGTGGACTACCCCGTGGACGGGCTGCACGACTGAGAGGGCGCGGCCTGCTGCGACCGCTGCTCTGCAGACTCCCCGGGCCGCTCCCCGGGCCTCCCGGTACCCTGCTCGGAGCCGGTCGCAGCCGCCCGGCCCCTCGATCCGATGCGGAGCGCCATGGAACAGATCACCGTCGCCGGACACCCCGAGCCGATCCCTGCCTCGCCCGTCGCCGCGCGCATGCTGCGCGAGCGCCTGGAGGAGACCCGCGAGAAGCGTGGGGCCGACGCGGCCGACACCCTCGAGAACCTGGTCGGCGAGCGGATCGGCACTCTGCTCGCCGGCGGGATGCTCAGCATCGACGTGGCGACGATGCGCTCGATCGTGGAGTACATCGAGCTGCCCTCGGAGGACGAGCCCGAGCCCACCGGACTCGGCAAGGTCTTCGCCGATCTGAAGGACAGGGCCGCCCAGCGCGGCTACGGCGGTCGCATCGGCTGACGTTCGGTGGCGGGGAGGGTCCGCGTCTCACCCCCCACCCCGCGGTTTCGCTTATGGCGCCCATTAGCTAACCTGGCCCGCATGATCCTCACCGGCCTCCTCCTCGGCGCCGTGCTCGGCTATGTCCTGCAGCGCTCCCGGTTCTGCGTGACCGGCGCGTTCCGCGACCTCTACCTCACCCGCTCCGCCCGCTACTTCACCCCCTTCCTGCTCGCCATCGCGATACAGGCCGTCGGCGTCGCCGCGCTGACCGGCATGGGCATGCTCGCCCCCGAGCCCGCCTCCTTCGCCCCGCTCGCGGTGATCGGCGGCGGACTGATCTTCGGCGTCGGCATCATCATGGCCGGCGGCTGCGCGACCGGCACCTACTACCGCGCGGGCGAGGGCCTCATCGGCTCCTGGGTGGCGCTGATCTTCTACGCCCTGTTCGCGGCCGTGATGAAGTACGGCCCGCTCGGCGGCTTCACCGAGGCCGCCCGCGCCCGCACTGTCGCCGACGCCACGATCCAGGAGACCCTCGGCGTGAGCGTCTGGGTCCCCACCCTCGTCTTCAGCGCGATCGTCGCCGTGCTCGTCGTGCGCCGGTACCGCGCCGCCAAGGCGCGTGCCGCCTCCGGCCGTCCCTCCGTGACGCTGCCGGCGCGTCGCACCGGCCTCGGCCACTACCTCGCCGACATCCCCTGGAGCCCCTGGGTGGGCGGCGTGCTGCTGGGCCTGATCGCGATCGCCGCGTGGCTGCTGTCCACCGCCGCGGGCCGCAACGGCGGGCTCGGCATCACCACCCCGTCGGCCAAGATCGTCACCTTCCTGACCACGGGCGACGTGACCCTCGTGGACTGGTCGGTGATGCTCGTGCTCGGGATCCTCGTCGGCTCCTTCCTCGCCGCGAAGCTCTCCGGCGAGTTCCGCTGGCGCGTCCCGGACGTCCAGACCATGCTGCGCAGCGCCGGCGGCGGCGTCGCGATGGGCGTCGGCGCCGCGCTCGCCGGCGGCTGCACCATCGGCAACTCCCTGGTGGAGACGAGCCTGTTCAGCTACCAGGGCTGGGTCTCGCTGGTCGCGATCATGCTCGGCACCTGGGGTGCGGCCTGGTTCTTCCTGCAGCGCCCCCAGCGCGCCGCCGAGGCCAACCGCCCCGCGCCGGTGCTCACCCCCGCCTCCTGATCGTCCCGCTCACCGCACAGCCCCCAGAACTGCCCCGACCCTCCCACGGAAGGACCCCTCCCATGGCCGCCTACACCCTCCAGACCAACGGCTCCGTCTGCCCGTTCCCGCTGATCGACGCGAAGAACGCGATGCAGCAGCTGAGCACGGGCGATGACCTGATCATCGACTTCGACTGCACCCAGGCCACCGACTCCCTGCCCCAGTGGGCGGCGACGGACGGCCACGAGGTCGTCGCCTTCGACCGCACCGGCGAGGCCGGCTGGACGATCACGGTCCGCAAGGGCGCCTGAGAGCCCGGCCGACGCCTCCGACGGGCCCTGCTGCGAGAGTTCTCGCGGCGGGGCCCGTCGGGCGTTCGGATCCTGTCGTCCCCTCAGCCGATCCGCTCAGTCGCCGTAGCGCAGCTCGACGCGGCGGTCCGCCGCGTTGCCGGCGTCGTCGCCTCCGCCTCCGGCGGCGGCGGGCTTCGCATCGCCGTGCCCGGTGACCTCGAGGGTGAGATCGGGGCGCTCCGCGGTGAGCGCGTCGGCGACCGCCTGGGCGCGGTTCTCCGAGAGCTGCTGGTTGTCGAAGTCGTACTGCGAGCGGTCCACGGGCAGGGAGTCGGTGTGCCCGCCCACCTGCACGGTCGCACCTTCGGGGATCTCGGCGGCGAGCTCGACGATGCGGGCGGCGGCCCCGTCGGAGAGGTCCCAGGCGTTGGAGGGGAAGAGGATGTCGGCCTCGAGCACGATCACCTCGTCCTCGGCGGGCTCGCTGCCGCCGAGCTCCGTGATCGAGCGTGCCGGGTCGTAGACCGTGATCGAGCGCTGGAGGATCTCGTCGGTGATCTCGAAGGGCTGCTCGGGCGGGCCCTCCGTCTCGCCCTCGGCAAGCGCCGCGGGCGCTCCGAGGGCCAGCAGCAGGGCGGACGCCGCGAGCGAGGCGGCGGCGGTGGAGCGGCGCAGTGCGGTGCGGTGCATCCTCATCCCTCCTCGGCCTCGATCTGCACGTCCTCGAAGGAGGGACCCGCGCCCATCACGACGTCGATCGCAGAGATGTCGTCGATCGGGGCGGCGAAGTTCGCCCAGTACGCCTGCGTGTCGCCGGAGGCGAGCTCGACCGCGGCCTGCTTGCTGTTCCACATCGTCGGACCGTCATAGGACCCGTTGGTGGTCAGGATGTCGTAGCGGGTGAGGTTCGCACGGTCCACGAGGGCCGGCGCCACCACGGAGTGGTCGTCGCCGTGCAGGTCCCAGAGCGTGAAGGCGCCGGGCTCGGTGAACTCCGGGGTAAAGGTGAGCAGCAGCTCGAGGGTCTCGCCGCGTCGGCGCAGGTGGTGCAGGCCCACGGTCATCGTCCCCTCCGCCTCGTCGGACGCGATGGGGTACTCGAGCGTGGCGATCGCGTCGGCCGGGTCGACCGAGGAGGCCGCCTGCGCATCGTCCGCACCGCCCGCGGAGCCCTCCTCCCCGCCGCCGTCGGACGCGGCCGGCTGCTCCTTGCCGTCCGAGCCGCTGTCGGAGCCGCCGTCGCCGGCACCGTTCCCGCCGGACTCCTCGAACTCGGCGTCGCCGCCGGTGGAGCAGGCCGCGAGCGAGAACGCGCCGAGCGAGGCGAGGGCCAGCAGGGCCCCGCGCCGAGTGGTGGGACAAGTGCGGTGAGCGGTCATGGTCGGACTCCTTCTCTCGGGCGGCTGCGCGGCCGCCGGGGATGTTCTCTCACGGTGTATGTCGTCGGCCGGAGCGGATCGGTTGCATCGGATCTCGACCAATTCTTCGAGCGGTCACGCGCGGACCCTCACCACGCGCCGTGCCTCGAGTTCCTGGCCCTCCGTGGTGCGGGCGCGCAGCACCAGCTCGGCGCGTCCCGGCCCCGAGGCGGTCAGCGTCGCCTGCTCGGCATCGACGAGGTGCTCGCCGGTGGGCAGCGTCCACACCCATGAGTCCACGCCCTCCACCTCGGCGGTGAACACCGCCTGCTCGCCCACCTGGATCTCGTCCGGGCCGGCGATCGCGAGGGAGGAGTCGCCGGCGGCCGACGGAGCGGACGCGTCCAGCCCGAGCAGGCTCCCCGCCCCGAGGCCGAGGCCGAGTGTGAGTGCGGGCAGCGCGATGAGGAGAGCACGCCGGCGCGGACTGGCAGCGGTGGAACCCCGGTCGGAGTCGACGGCGCCGACGGCACCACGGGGGACGTCGTCGGCGTGCGGTGTCGTGGTGCGCGCGATGGTCCCCTCTGCCGTGCCGGGGCCGGTGCGCGCGCCGATGTCGGCCCTCGTCGAGCCGGCGACTGCGCCCGCCGGGGCGTTCGCCGCGGAGTCGCCGTCGGCCCCGGGAGCCGTGCCGCCCGCCGGAAGCGCGGGCGGGGGCGGTGCCAGCGCCTCCTCGATCTCGGCGATCCACTCCGTCGCCTCCGCCTGGCGCGAGCCGGGATCCTCGGAGAGGCCCCGGGCGAGGACGTCCTGGAGCGCCTGCGGCATGTCCGTGTCGTCGATCAGCCAGCGAAGCAGTGCGGACATCGCCCAGATGTCGGCGCGGATGTCGACGGTGCCGGGCCTCGACTGCTCCGGCGGGCGGAAACCGTCGGTGCCGGCGGCGACTGTCAGCCCCGAGCTGCGGGCGAGGTCCTTGCACATCCCGAGGTCGGCGACGAGGAGCCGCTCGTCGGCCCGCACCACCGCCGACGGTGAGGACTCGATGCCGACGGCGCGCGCCGCCTCGCCGCTGGTGCTGGTCAGCAGCAGGTTCCCTGGGCTGAGGTCGCGGTGGACGAGCTGGGCGCGGTGCACGGCGGCGACCGCAGCCGCGAGGGGCCTCGCCACGGCGAGCACGTCGGCGTCGGTGGCGCGCCAGCCGTCTGCGCGCAGCTGCTCGA
Organism: Brachybacterium sp. SW0106-09; assembly: GCF_001293905.1. Classification (NCBI taxonomy): domain Bacteria; kingdom Bacillati; phylum Actinomycetota; class Actinomycetes; order Micrococcales; family Dermabacteraceae; genus Brachybacterium; species Brachybacterium sp. SW0106-09. Next base: position 50,170 of record NZ_BCAK01000024.1, on the reverse strand, counting down.
CGCGGCGGCGCAGGGAGCCGCGGTCGGCGAGCTCGAGCACCAGATAGGGCTGCTGGTGGTCGTTCTGGTCGATGTCGTGGACGGAGACGAGGTGACGCCCGCCGACCCGGCGCAGGCTGCGGCCCTCGGCGATGAACCGCTCGCGGATCTCCGGGTTCAGGCTGTGGTTCTCCGCGAGCACCTTCACCGCGACGTCCGCGTCGAGCCGCTCGTCGCGGGCGCGGTGCACGGTCGCGAAGGAGCCCGCGCCGATCACCCCACCCAGGCGGTAGCGCTGGCCGAGCGCCGTCACGCGGGAGCCCCGGCAGCGGGATCGCCCTCGCCCAGTCGTCCGGCGAGCATCGCCCGGCCGCGGCTGACCTGCGACTTCACGGTCCCCTCGGCGCGGTCCAGCTGCGCGGCGATCTGCGCGTAGGACAGCTGCTCGAGGTCACGCAGCTCGAGCGGGACGCGGTAGAGGTCCGGGAGATCCGCGAGCACCTGCCGCACGCTGACGCGCTCGGCGATCATCGAGCTCATCCGCTCGGCGGGCCGGTGCTGCTCCTCGAGCTCGACCGTGGCCCGCAGGCGGCGCAGATGGTCCGCGACGCGGCGCCGGACGATGGAATGCACCCAGGTGGTGACCTTGGAGCGGCTGTCGAAGCGGTGGATCGACTCCGCGATCGAGATCAGCGAGTCCTGGGCGACGTCCTCGACCGCTCCGGGATCCAGCAGCGCGGCCCCGGCGAAGCGGCGCACCACCCCGGTGCCGTCCAGCACCTCGACGAAGAGCTCGAGCGCGGCGGGGCTCGATCCGGCGTGCTCGGCGAGGAGATCGAGCGCTTCGTCCTGGCCGTCGGCCGCGAGGAGCTCGTCGGCCGAGCGGCGAGCGGCGTCCAGGCGTCCTGCCTGCAGATGTCGTGCCAGCTCATCGCCGTGCTGCGCCGTCGACCCCGGCGGCGGTCCCCACTCCGTCCCCATGGTCGCGAGCCTATCGCGAACGGGGCGCCCGCCGAGCGGCGGACGCCGCGTTCAGGACGACGTGCGGACCGGGCGGGCCCGGAGAAGGCTCAGCGCTGCGAGGCCTCCGCGATGCGACCGGTGTTCTGGGCCGTGCGCACGGTCGCGACCGCGAACTCGAGGCCGAGGCGCATCGCGATCAGCGCGATCACCGAGGGGATCCAGCCGAACAGGATCGAGAGGATCAGCGGGACCGGGCTGAAGCTCGGCTCGCCGAAGTAGCTGTTCATGCTTCCCCAGGCGAATCCGAACATGATCCCGCTGACGATGTTGCTCAGCCACATCAGCGCCGCGACGACGAACGCGATGACGTAGAGGAACGACGAGAACTTCACGGTGATGAAGTGCTCGAACCTGAAGTCGAACAGCGCCTTGAAGAAGCCCGCCTCGCCGAAGCGGCCGTCCCCGGAGGCGCCCCCGCCGGAGGGGCCGGCGCCGACGGGGTGCGGCGCCGCCGCGGGGCTCTGCGCACCCCAGGCGTGCTGCTGACCGGGCGCCGCGGCGGACTGCTGGCCGTAGGGGTCCGACGACGGGGCGGCGTAGGGATCCTGCCCGGCCCCGCCCGCGGAGGGGGCCTGCTCCTGGGCGCCGTATCCGCTGCTCGTCGGCTCGGGCGCGGAGCCCTGTCCGTGCTGCGGATCCAGCGGGTTGCTGCCCTCGGGCGGCTGCGTCATGGTGCGATTCCTTCTGCGAGGTCTGATGGGCGAGGAGGAGCGCAGCGGCGCCCCCGCGCCGCCGTTCTCACCCCGACGCTCACCGTAGCCTGCGGGCGACGGCGATGGGGAGGTGTCTGCGGAGCGGAGTCGGCCCTGGCACTCCGACCGGAGGGCGCCCGCGGCCCCCGCCCAATGGCATCGCGAGCGGATGCGAAGCTCGGCGGGCCGACCGCACCATGGAGATCATGATCGACGGCGTCCCTCCGCTCAGCCGCGCCCTGCAGCAGCTGCTCAGCTCCGAGACCGCAGGCTCCGCCGCGGTCAGCTTCGTCGCCGGACTGCTCAGCGTGCCGCCGTCGCCCGCTCGATGATCTCCCGCATCCGCGCCGCGGCCCGCGCCTCGTCGCCGGCGCCGATCGCGGCCGCGACCTCCTGATGCAGTCCGAAGTCGTGCCGGTCGGGGGCCTGCTCGCCCCGCTCCACAGTTGCCCGGTGGCGCAGGCCCTCCTCGATCACGGCCCGCAGCCGGCCGAGCATCGCGTTGCCGGAGAGGGCGAGGACCTCGGCGTGGAAGGCCCGGTCCGCGGCGAGGAAGGCGCCGGACTCGGGCCCGTCGGCCGCCTCGACCATCGAGTTCGCGGCGGCGTCGAGTGCGCGGGTGCTCCCGCGCCCGTTTCGGATCTCCCGGGCGGCGGCCGCTGCTGCCGCGGGCTCGACCGCATGACGCAGCGAGCGCAGCTCCGCGAGCTGCCGCGCAGGGTCCGGGCCCTCGAGGCGCCAGCGGATCACCCGTGGATCCAGCAGGTCCCACTCGCTGATCGGGAGGATACGAAGGCCGACCCGTCGGCCGGCGCTCAGCATCCCGAGCCCGCCCAGCACGCGCGTGACCTCGCGGACCACACTGCGGGAGGCGCCGGTGCGGGCGATGAACCCCTCGATCGTGTCCGCGGCGCCGGCCTCCAGCTCGCCGCCGACGATCTCGGCGCCGAGCTGGTCCAGCGCCTGCTCGAAGGCGCTCGCCCCGGCGGTCATGCCTGCGAGACGGGGGAGACGACCAGCTCGTCGATGCGCACGTGCGCGGGGGAGTCGAGCACGAAGCAGGCGGTGCGGGCGATGTCCTCCGCGATGAGCATCCGGGCGCGAGCCTCGGCATCCGGCACGGAGGGGCGCTGATCGAGGAAGCCGGTCGCGACATCGCCCGGGCACAGATGACAGGCCCGCACGCCATGACCCGCCTCCTGCTGGTTCAGCGTGCGCACCAGGGAGCCGAGCGCCGTCTTGCTCGCCGAGTAGGCGACCCCCGCACCGGGCTGGAACGACCAGCCCGCATAGGAGGAGATCACCACGACCTGCCCGCCGCGCTCGCGCAGGTGGGGGAGGGCGGCGTCGACGGCGCTCGCGACCGCGGTGAGGTTCGTGGCGACGATCGCGTCGAACTCCGTCAGGTCCTGATCGTCCCAGCGCCGCTTCGGCGCGTTCAGGCCGGCCGCGAGCACCAGCGCGTCGATCCCGCCGAGCTGCTCGGCGATCCGCTCGGCGGTGCCCCGCACGGCCTCGCGATCCTGCACGTCCAGCGGCGCGACCAGCGCGTTGCCGCCCGCCTCGCGGATCTCGGCCGCGAGCTCCTCGAGCACCTCGCGGCGCCGGCCGCTCAGCGCGACCGTCCAGCCCGTGCGCGCCGCCCGCAGCGCCGTCGCGCGCCCCATACCGCTGCCCGCGCCGGTGATCCACACCGTGCGAGGGCCGGTCGCGCTCGCGCCGTGCTTCGGCTCGTCCTGCGCGCCTCGTCCGCTCGCCGTCGTCCCGTCCGACGTCATCTCGCTCCTCCTCGGGCGTCCTCGCCGTCCGGTTCTCCGCGGCGAGCTCGCGGCCCCACCGGCCGCCGTCACCCAATAGTATGACTATTGAGCGCGGCCGGCGGGCCGCACACCGAGCGCGGCACGGCAGCCGCAGGAGAGGACAGGGCGATGGAGCTGGATCTGCGGGACAGGGTGGTCGTGGTGACCGGGGCGGCGCGTGGCATCGGCGCGGCCATCGCCGCACGCTTCGCCGAGGAGGGCTCGCGCGTGGTCGCGCTCGACCTCGCCTTCCCGGACGAGGCGGCGGAGGGTGCGCCGACCGTGGACCAGGTGGTCTGCGACGTCGCCGACCCCGACTCCGTGCACCGCGCGGTCGAGGCCGTCGTGGAGCGCCACGGCACGATCGACGTGCTCGTGAACAACGCCGGGATCGTCGCGGACTCGACCGTGGTCGAGACCGACTGGGCGACCTGGCAGAAGTGCTTCGACGTGAACACCGGCGGCACCTTCCTCATGTGCCGGGAAGTGGCCCCGCACATGCAGAGGGCCGGGCGCGGGCGGATCCTCAACGCCGCGTCGTTCGCCGCGATCGTGCCGAGCGTGGGCAGCGCCGCCTACGCCGCCTCGAAGGCCGCCGTGGTGCAGCTGACCCGCGTGCTCGCCTCCGAGCTCGGCCCGCACGACATCACCGTCAACGCCTACGCCCCCGGCATGGTCCCCACCTCCATGAACGGCTTCGCCGACATGCCCGCCGAGCGGCAGGACCGCCTGCTGGACACCCTCTCGCTGCGTCGCTGGGAGAGCCCCGACGACGTCGCCGACCTGCTGATCTTCCTCGCCAGCGACCAGGCCTCGTACATCACGGGCACGCTAGTGGACGTCTCCGGCGGGAAGCTCGCGACGCAGATCCCGGCGGTGGCGCACGGGCGGTGAGCGGCGCGGCGCGTCACCTGAGGGGGACGTGCCTGCGGAGCTCGTCGGCGAAGTCGGGGACTCCGGAGCGGGCCAGCGCGCCGAGAACGGAATCGACGGTGCGCGGTGGCCGCGAGGAAGACGTGAGCATGGCCTCGATGGCGCTCGTGACGTGACCAGGCGCGAGATCCAGCTGGTTGAGCAGAAACTGGTCAGGGTGGACGGCCTCCACTCCCCACGGCTCTAGAGCAGGCTGGGGAAAGTCCTTGAGGTTGAAGGTGACGATCGTGTGCACCTGTGCGGCGATCGCGCAGGCGAGCACGTGTCGGTCTTTCGGATAGTTGGTCAGAAGGCCTTCGAGTCGCTCGTGGTCATGCACCTCCGCGAAACGGAACGCCCTGCTCATCGCGCCTAGCCGGCGAGCCGCAGAGTCGGGCGGGATGCCCAGCTTGCCGACCATGGTGCGTTCGACCTCGTCGAGGATCGTCGCCGACCACCGCACGCCGTAGGAACCGGTCTCGGCGATCCGTAGCAGCGTGTCGCACAAGGTGATCGGCACGAGCGTGCAGGCATCCAGGACGACGGTGAACACGCGGCGGCTCAGCGGGTGCTGGGGGGAGGGCCGTCCAGCAGATCGTAGAGTCCGTCCTCTGCTGCCTGGTCCTGCATCTCGTCGAGTGTGTCTGCTCGGTCCTGCCGCAGCGAGTGCTGGAACGTGAGGACATCCTGGAGGCGGACGCGACGGTGCCGTCCGCGCATCTCGAAGGGCATCTCGCCCGACTCCAGCAGTTTCACGAGGGTGGGGCGAGAGACGTTCAGGAGGTCTGCTGCCTCCTGGGTGGTGAGCAGCCGATGGTGTGGGACGACGGTCACGCCCTGCCCCTGGGCCAGGTGGTCGACGATCTGCTCGAACGCGCGCGCGACGTCCGGGGGCAGCTCGAACCGACGCCCGTCGGCCGTGATCAGCGCTGGCTGCGGCGCGATGAGCGTGGCGCGCTCGCGAAGGGCGGAGGCGAGGTCGAGCAGCTGTCCACGCTCGTCGTCGCGGGGCAGATAGGTCTCGGGGATGCGTCGTTGTGCAGTGTTCATGGGGGCTCCTGGAGTCGTCGCACCATCGTAGTCGAAACAAACGAAAGCTGTTACGGGTGGCGCACCCCGGATCGATGACGACCAGCCCACCGGTGACTTGCTCATCTCTGTTCGACAGTCGCGGTCGCCGTTCTCGCCGCAGTCCGCCATCCTCATCGCGCGGTGACGTCACCGCAGCAAGCCGCAACGAGGGCGGTCCGGTGATGTCGGTTGCCGTCGGGGCGTGCGGCCGACGACGCGGACGAAGGGCGACTGCCGTCCCGGCCACTGCGTCGCCGGGGCGGGGGTGTGCGCCGGCGGGCGACGACGATCGTCGACGGTCGGCCGACGGAGGTCGCGATGCGGCACCTGACCGTGGACTTCCGGACGCGGCGGGCGTGTGGTGGAGGACATGGACACCGCCGACCTCACCGCTCCCGCCCCTGCCGCTCCTCCTGACCCTGCCCGCGCCGCGACCCCGCAGCCCGCTCCCGTGATCCGGTATTCCCGGGTGCCGTGGCGGCGCGTCGGCCTGTTCATGCTGATCTCCTACGGCCTGTTCGCGCTGGCCGCCGCGCCGTTCTGGTTCCTGCCCGACGGCATCGCCCACCCTGCCTTCACCCCCGTGATCGCGGTCGGGATGTGGGCGCCCGCCGCGGCCTCCCTGATCATGGCGAAGGGGGTCGAGCGCGTCTCGTGGCGCACCCGCGTCGGCCTGCGGTTCCGCGGACGCTGGGCGTGGATCCTCGCGTGGATGCCGCTCGGGCTCGTGCTGGTCGTCGCGATCCTGCTGCTGAGCGAGCTGGTCGCCGCCGTGCGCGGCGTCCCGATGGACCTCACCGGTCGCACCTGGCTCGAGACCGGCACGGCCCAGTTCGCCGAGCAGACCGGGCAGGAGATCCCGGCGATCGCCCTCGTGCTGATCACTGCCGCCACCGTGTTCGCCGGCCTCGCCGTGACGATGCTCGCGACCCTCGGCGAGGAGATCGGCTGGCGCGGCTGGCTGTGGCCGGCGCTGACCCCGCTGGGCCGGACCCCCGCCGCGCTCGTCGGCGGTGTCATCTGGTCGCTGTGGCACCTGCCCGTCGTGCTCATCGGCTACAACTACCCCGGCGCGAACCGGGCGGCGGCGGTGGCGATGTTCCTGCTTCCCTGCATCGCGATGACGCTGCTGTTCGGCGCCCTCACCGACCGCGCCGGCGGCAGCCCGCTGCCCGCCGCCCTCGCGCACGCCGGGATCAACACCCTCTCCGGCGTGCTCCTCGGGATCGCCGCCACCACCCAGACCATGGCGCACTACTCGCACTTCCTCGACGGTGCCCTTGGGATCACCGGCGTGGTCCTCATGGCCGTGGCCGGGGGACTGCTGCTCCTCGGCCGGCGCGAGCCCGCGCTGCCGCGTCTGGACCCGCTCGGCGACGGATGGGCCCGGCAGGCGAGCCGGGCCGACGGGTGAGCCCGCCGGGGCGGGCGCTTCATCGCCTCTGCCGCCGGTACTCCCGTGGTGTCATCCCGCATGCGGAGCTCACGTGCTCGTAGGAGCTCGACAGGGAGCCGGACCCGGCCTCCTCGGCGATCTCGGTGATGCGCAGCGACGTGGTCAGCAGCAGGCGCTGCGCCTCGGCGACGCGGCACATGGTCACGTACTGCCCGAAGGTCACGCCGACGGTGCGGCGGAACACCGTCATCGCATGCGAGGGGGTCAGCTGCACGGCCGCGGCGATGTCGGCGATGCGCAGCCGGGAGCGACGATGCGGAGCGGCTGCGGGAGGTCTGAGCCCGACCGGCGGCTGGTCGACCGCTCGAGGCGCGTCGCTGATCCGACGGTCTGCGTGAGGTCTCCGTCACGCCTTGCCGAGCTTCACGGGAACGTTCACCTGAACGCGGCTCTGGCGCTCTGACCTGCACTGAAGGAAGCCGCTGTGCCTGGACTCAAGCGAACGAGCGCCCCTGTGGCCGCCGTCACGACTGTTTGACGCGCCCGCTTCAGCACGTGTCAAGGTCGTGACCGACGAGCGCCGTGGGTCGACGGCGGCACGTCCGCCTCGACGCCGGCAACCGTCTCCCGCATCCCCGATCCAGGAGTAGACGTGTCCCGTCACACCACCCCCCTGAACCCCACCCGCCGCGGCTTCGGCGCCCTCGCCCTGGGCACGCTGGCCGCCGCCGGCACCGCCTCGGCGCTCGGCTCCTCCGCGGCCCAGGCAGCCCCCGCAGCCTCGGCCGCTCCCGCCGCCCCGACCGCGGACGGCCCGCAGCCCACCCCGCACACCCAGCAGGCCTACGACCCGATCACCAGTGACTTCCACGCCCGCTGGACCCGTGCGGATGCCCGCCAGATCATGCGCACCCAGAACGACACGAGCGTCGAGCGCGGCGAGAACTCCATGCCGGAGTCGATCACCATGCCGGAGATCCCCAGGGACTTCCCGATCATGACCGACGAGGTGTGGGTGTGGGACACCTGGTCGCTGACCGACGAGTACTCCAACCAGATGAGCTACAAGGGCTGGGACGTCATCTTCTCCCTCGTCGCCCCGCGCGACATCCCCTTCGACGAGCGCCACTGGAGCGCCCGCATCGGCTACTTCACCCGTCCCTCCAGCGCCGAGCCCGACGAGGCCTGGACCTACGGCGGCTACCTCTTCGAGGACGAGACCTCCCTGTCCAACACCGAGTGGTCCGGCTCCGCCCGCCTCCTGCAGGGCAACAAGGTGCGCGTGTTCTACACCGCGACCACCTTCGGCGAGAAGCGTCCCGGCACCGACGGCAAGCCCGCCGTGCTCGCGACCGTGCTCGGCAAGATCAAGGCCACCAAGAAGGGCGTGAGCTTCTCCGACTTCGGCGAGCACCTCGAGATCGCGGAGCCCGACGGCGTCTGGTACCAGACCCAGGAGCAGAACCAGTACTTCTCCTTCCGTGACCCCTTCACCTTCGAGGACCCGGCGACCCCCGGGATCACCTTCATGCTCTTCGAAGGCTGCGGCGCGGGCGTGCCCGGCACCGCGGAGACCGACGCGACCGCCGAGGACCTCGGCTACGTCGACGGCGACCCCTTCGCGGAGACCGTCGACGAGGTCAACGCCAAGGGCGTCCAGTGGCAGCGCGGCAACATCGGCCTGGCCTGGGCGGACTCCAAGGACCTCACCTCCTGGACCATGCTCCCCCCGATCCTCACCGCCTACGGCGTGAACGACCAGACCGAGCGCCCCCAGATGATCATCGAGGACGGGAAGTACTTCCTGTTCACGATCTCCCACCAGTTCACCTACGCGGCGGACCTCCGTGGCCCCGACGGCGTCTACGGCTTCGTCGGCGACGGCATCCGCTCCGACTTCCAGCCGCTGAACTCCTCCGGCGTGGTGCTGGGCAGTCCCGTGGACCTGAACCTCCCGGCCGACGCCCCCGAGTCGCCCACCGAGGGTCAGAACCCGCGCCAGTTCCAGGCGTACTCGCACTACATCCAGCCCGGCGGCCTGGTCCAGTCCTTCATCGACAACGTCGAGGGCCGCCGCGGCGGCACCCTCTCGCCCACCGTGAAGGTGGACGTCGACGGTGCCACCGCGACCTCTGCGGTGGACTACTCCTTCGGCGACGACGGCCTGGGCCCGTACGCGTACCTCCCCACCAACAAGCGCAAGGGCGGTGTCGGTCACTACAAGTGATCGGCGGCCTGCGCCGGGAGCCCCGGGCCTGACGGCCCGCGGACGACCGCGCAGGAGGAGCAGCCCGGCATCACCGACGCGGCGCCGTCCCCGAGAGGGGGCGGCGCCGCGTCGCCGACCGGGGCGGGGCTCAGTGCTCCCGCAGCGTGATCGCGGTGGCGTGCAGCGGGCCGCCGTCGGCGTAGAGCGAGGCGCCGGTGTCCCCGGGCAGCAGGTGCACCTGCTGGGACAGCACCGTGTACCCGTCGTCGACGAACACCTCCACGCTCTGTGTGTCCACGAGGATCCGCAGGTGCACGACGCGCGCGGCGGGGTCGATGGGCGCCTCCGCCTGGCGGAATTCTCCGAAGGAGTATCCCTCGAGATCCGAGGGGCCGCGGTCCACGTAGACGCGTCCGTCGATCACGCCCACGTTCGTGTGCCGGGACCCGTCGGCCGAGCGTCCCACGGAGACGCCCACGTTCGTGGCCTCCTCCCAGGTCAGGTCGAGCTCGAGCTCGTAGGCGCGGGCGTCGACGTCCAGCACGGCCGCGCCGTCCGCGGTCACGTCAGGCAGCGTGCGCACCGTGCGCGCGGCCGCCGCGAGCGCCGGCACGGGCGTGGACACGAGCGCGCAGCGCCCGTCGGCCTCGCGCCGCAGGCGCAGCTCGCGGACCACCGAGAACTGGCCGTTGTAGCCGTCGGAGAGGTCGGTGGGCACGTCGCGGTTCGCGTACTTCCAGTTGTTCATCCACCCGATCGCGTACCGCACACGCGCGGGGTCCTCCGGGGCGGGCCAGGTCACCGCCGCGTACCAGTCCCAGCCGTGGTCCAGCCACTGCGGGGTGAGCGAGTCGGCCAGGAACTGCTCGCCGTCCCAGGTCCCGGTCCAGTAGGCGTAGGTCATCGGCAGCCCCACGCCGTAGGCGTCCATGCTCGCGCCGAGCACCCAGTGGGCGGTGCCGTCGTCGGCCGTCATCTCGAAGAGGTCCGGGCACTCGATGCCGCCGAGGTCCGGGTCCTGGGGGGAGAGGCGGTAGTCGAAGTTGCGGCGCAGCGTCCAGGTGCGCAGGTCCGCGGAGGTGTAGAAGGCCGCGTAGCGGTGGCGGCCGATCACGCACACCCATTCCCCGCGCGCGGCGTCCCAGTGGACCTTCGGGTCCCGGAACCATTCCGCGTTCTCGACCTCCGCCGGGGTCTCCGCCTCGCGGCCGTCCTCGTTGACGATGACCGGGTCATCGAGCTGAGTGAAGCTCGCGCCGCCGTCGAGGGACCAGTACAGGTACTGCTCCTGATGCCGGCGCACGCCGCCGGTCGGCTGGGTGGCCAGGGCGATCACGGCGCCGGCGCCGAAGCCGGCGGTGTCCTCCTCGTCGATCACCAGCGAGCCCGACCACACCGGGAAGTCCGGGCGCAGCGGGATCGCGTCCCCGTGGTGCTCGAAGGTGACCAGGTCCGCAGTGGACGCCCGGTCCCACCCGCCGTCCCCGGAGTTCCGCTCCGAGTGCAGGTAGTACAGCTGCGTGGTGCCTCCGGTGAGGATCGGGCGCTGCGGGTCGCACAGCCAGCCGCGGGGCGGGGTGAGATGGAAGCGGGCGCGGAGCGAGGCGGGCTCCTCGGCGAGGGCGGGGGAGGTCGTGGTGCTCAGGAGGGCTCCTGTGAGGGCCAGGGCTCCGCTGCCGGAGGTGCGAAGCAGGTCGCGTCGGGTGGGTCTGATCATCATCGGGCGTTCTCCATCATCATCGGTGGGATCGGGGACGGATCGGATCGGTTCGGTTCGGGGACGGTGCGTGACGCGACGGCTGTGCGACGGTGCGGGGAGGGGCGTGCTCCTGCGGAGCGCAGCGCTGCGGCCGATGGGTCGCGTCGTAGCGGGGGCGGTCGAGCGGGGGCCGCGGTTCAGCGCGCGGCGATCGAGTCCCGGGCGACGACGGGGCAGCTCACGCGCAGCTGCTCGCCGGGCGCGAGCTCCTCGGCGCCCAGCAGGACCCGCACCCCCCGGACGCCGAGCTCGTAATGGGGCAGCGCCACGGTGGACAGAGGCGGCCGCAGGTGGCCGGCGATGACCTCCTGGTTGTCGAAGCCCACCACCGCCATGTCGCCGGGCACCCGCAGCCCCCGCTCCCGCAGCGCGTCGTACAGACCCATCGCCACCCGGTCGTTGTGGCAGAACACGCCGGTCACGCCGAGGGCGAGGAGCTGCTCAGCGACGGCGTACCCGCCCTCCTGCTCGGGGGACGCGTCCAGGATCAGTGCCTCGTCCACCTCCGCGCCGACGGCGGCATGCGCCTCGCGGTACCCCTGCAGGCGGCCCTCCCGGGCGGGGGAGGGGGATGTGGTGTTCACGAACGCGATCCGCCGGTGCCCCTGCGCCAGCAGCAGGTCGGTCGCCGTGCGGCCGCCGCCGACCTCGTCGGGCACGACTGCCCGGGTCGCGGTGCCCGCGGTGTAGCAGTTGACCAGGACATGGTCGGCTTCGGCGAGGGCGTCGGGGATCTCCGTGGCGCGGTGGTTCCACGTCGAGTAGAGGATGCCGCGCACCTTGTGCTCGAGCATCATCCCCAGCGCGTCCCGCTCCGCGGCTTCGTCGCCCTCGGTGTTCGCGACCAGCAGCACGTGCCCGTGCCGCCAGGCCTCCTCCTGGGCGCCCCGGATGATCTGACCGGCGAAGGGCGTGGTCGCGATGGAGTCCGCGACCAGGCCGATGAAGGCACTGGTGCCCTGCACCAGGTTCTTGGCCAGCACGTTGGGGCGGTAGCCGAGGTCCGCGACGGCCTGCTGCACGCGCACCCGGGCCTCGGCGCCGATGCGGGCCCCCGGCTTGTCGTTGACGACGTGGGAGACCGTGGTGACCGAGACTCCGGCGCGCTCGGCGACCTCGCGCATCGTCACCGTGCGGTCCGCTCGCCCCGTGCCCGTCATCGATGTCATCCCTTGCTCGCCCCGCTCTCGAGACCGTAGATCATGGCACGGTTGAGCACGAGGAACACCAGCAGCAGCGGGGTCACGGTGATCGACACGGCGGCGAAGGTGGCCGTCCAGTCGGTGTTGCCCATCGCGCCGATGTAGTTCTGCAGGCCCAGAGGGATGGTCTTCAGCTCCTCGCTGAGGAGGAAGGTGTTGGCGAAGATGAAGTCGTTCCAGATGAAGATCGCGTTGACCATCACCACCGTCACCACGGTGTTCCATGACATCGGCAGCGTGATCCGGGCGAAGATGCGGTAGGGGCCGGCGCCGTCGAGGGTCGCCGCCTCGTACATCTCGCGAGGGATGTAGCTGTAGAAGGAGAGGAACAGGTACAGCGCCATCGGCAGCGCGAAGCCTGCCAGCGGGATGATCACCGCCGCTCGCGTGTCCAGGATGCCCAGGCGCGAGTAGTCGATGAACAGCGGCACCAGCGCCACCTGCACCGGCACCACGATGCCCAGCAGGAACAGGCCCTTGACCAGGCCGGAGAACCGGAAGCCGAGCACCGCGATCGCGTACGCCCCGGCCATCCCGCACACCACCAGCAGCAGGCAGGCGCCGCCGGTGATGAGCAGGCTGTTGAGGATGTTGCGCAGCAGATCGCCCTGCTCGATGGCGCGCGCGAAGTTGTCCAGGGTCAGCTGCGTGGGCAGGGAGAACGGGTTCGAGGCGGCGAAGTCCTGCCGGTCGCGAAGGCTGGTCTGGAGCAGCCACAGGAAGGGATAGACCTGGAGGACCAGCACCGCGGCGATGAGCGCGCGGGAGATCATCGTCGAGATCCGCAGCGGCGTGGGCCGGCGGCGGCGGCGCGGAGCGGCGCCGGCGGTGGACGACCGGTCGGTGGAGGAGCCGTCGGGGGGGCCGCCTGCGGGGGAGGGGCCGCCAGCGGGGGATCGGGTCATGTTCCGCTCCTTCGAGGCGGGCTCGGGCAGGGCGGGGGAGGGTGCGGATGCAGACGCCATGTCAGTCCGCCTTCCTGCGCAGCAGCAGCAGGATCAGCCCCACTGCGACCAGGCACTCGAGGACGATGATCACGGAGATCGCGCTCGCGGAGCCGAAGTGCCCGGACGTGAACGCCGTCTTGTACATGTAGGTGGTCACCAGCTCGGAGGCCTGTCCGGGGCCTCCGTTGGTGAGCAGGAACGGGATGTCGAAGCCGCGCAGCGCGTAGGTGGTCGCCATGATCAGGGTGGTGACGAACACCGGCATGATGTGCGGGAACCGGATCCGGGTGAAGACCTGGAAGGGGTTCGCCCCGTCCAGGGACGCGGCCTCCTCCAGCTCCTTCGGCACCGCGAGCAGCGCCGCGTAGAGGATCACCGTGTAGAGCCCCAGGAAGCGCCAGCCTTCGGGGGCGGAGACCGCCGCGAGGACCGTCGAGACGTCGGAGAGCCAGGGCCGGGCCAGGGCGTCCAGACCCACCGCGCCGAGAAGCGTGTTGACCAGCCCCACCGGCTCGAAGGAGTAGATGCGCTGGAACAGCAGCGCGATCGCGGGGGTCGAGATGACCGCGGGCATCAGGTAGAGCACCTTGAGCATCTCGCGGCCCCGGGTGATCGTCATCAGCAGCGTCGCCACCAGCAGACCGCCGCCCACCTGCAGCAGCAGGCAGATCACGAGGTAGACCAGCTGGTTGACGAAGGCGGTGCGGAACACGTCGTCGTCCAGCAGCAGCGATCGGTAGTTGGCGAGCCCCACGAAGTCGAGACCGGTGATGCCGTCCCACTCGTAGAAGCTCAGGCCCAGCGACTGCACGATCGGCAGCAGCACGCCGCCGCCGAAGAGCAGCAGGGGCGGGGTGAGGAACACGGCCACCGAGAGCCGTGAGCGATAGGGGAGCATGGGTCCTCCGTCCGTGACAGGCGGCGTGCCGCTCAGTCCTCGAAGTACTTGGGGGCGTTCTTCGCGAGGGTGTCGTCCATGGTGGTGAGGAACTCCTCGGCGGTGATGTCTCCCTGGACCAGCAGCACCAGCTCCTGCTGGAGCCGCGAGTTCGTCGAGGGATCCAGCTGGGTGTCCCAGGGCATGAGGGTCGCCTCGCCGAGCTCCGCGGCGACGTCGATCGCCTCCTGGTAGATCGGCAGGGCGTTGTCCGGGATCACCGGGTCGATGCTGGTGGGGCCCAGCAGGCCGCTCTTGGCGTACTCCTCGGGGTAGCGCTCGAGGGCGAAGCGGAGGAAGTCCCGCACCAGCGGGTCGTAGGTCTGGGCGTTGACGGCCACACCGATGCCGGAGGGGGCCACGAACTCGTCGGCCCCGGTGACGGAGCCGTCGGCGGCCGGGAGCGTGAAGAAGCCGATCTGCTCGTGCATCTCCGCGGGCAGCTCGGTGGTGGCGAGGTTGGGCAGCTCCCAGGTGCCCATGTTGTAGATCGCGGCCTTGCCCGAGGTGAACAGGGCCTGCGCATCCGCGTAGCCCACGGAGGAGAAGCCCTGCTGGAAGGCGCCGACCTCGCCGAGCTCGGCGAGCCACGCCGCCGAAGCCTCTCCCGGCTCATCGGCGAAGGCGGCGTCGCCCCGCTTGAGGTCGGTGATGTAGTCGGGTCCGGCGATGCGGAACGGCTGGTAGGCGACGTAGCGCTCGAGCGGCCAGGCTTCCGCGCCGCCGACGGCGATGGGGGTGACGCCGGACGCGGCGAGGACCTCGCACAGCGGCACCATCTCGTCCAGCGTGGTGGGCACCTCGACCCCGGCCGCCGCGAACAGCGCCTTGTTGTACCAGAACACCTCGACCCCGAACTCGAGCGGGATCATCCGCAGCGTCCCGTCGTCGAAGCGCTGGTAGTCCAGCGCCGCCGGGCGGAAGTCCTCGAGCACGCCGAGCTGGGTGAGCAGGTCCTCGACGTCGACCATGCGCTCGGCCGCGTTGAGCTTCGCCGCGAAGGGCGTGGCGTCGGTGTCGAACAGCTCGGGCAGCTCGTTCGCGGCGGCGAGGGTCTCGTACTTCTGGATGTAGCTGGGGCGGTCCGGGGTGGTGATGAGCTCGAGGGAGAAGCCCTCGTGGTCGGCGGCGTACTCCTCGGCCAGGGCCGTCATGATCTCGATGACCGCGCCGTTGGCGGGCCGCGAGAGCAGCCAGGAGATGGTGCGGGGCTCGATCTCCCCCTCAACGGCGGCGGCGGTGGAGCTCGCACCCCCGGTGCTGCCACCGCACGCGGCGATCAGGGGGAGGGAGGCCGCACCGGCGGCGAGGGCCAGGAACTGCTTGCGCTTCATGGGATGTCTCCTTCGACAGGTGATGAGCGGTTCGGGCAGTGGGGTCAGGCGGTGGTGACGTGCAGGGCGGTGAGGGTGAGGGAGGCGTCCTCGGCGAACACGCCGAGACGCCCGGTGGGGTGGTCGTAGAGGCGGGTGGAGAGGGCCACGCTCTCGTCGAGGACCGCGACCAGCAGGTCGTCCTCGAGCACCAGGTCGAGGCGGTGGTGCGGGGCGCTGAGATCCGCGGGGCGCTCGAGCTCGAGCAGGTGGGGGACGTCCCCGGAGATCTGCCACTGCTCGGTGCCGGTGATGGTGCGGGGCCAGCGGTCCAGCACCATTCGTCCCGCCTGAGGCTCGAGCCGCAGAACGTAGCCGTGCTCGCCCTCGACGTCGGTGCGCAGCAGCAGCCCGCCGGCGCGACCGTCCGGGTCGAGGGCGAGGTCCGCGCGGATCGTCGCGCGGGAGGGGAGCTCGGTGCGGCCGACGGCGGAGGCGTAGCCGGTGGTGGCCTCGAGGACGACGGGCTCGAGCCCGGGGTTGACGGTGACGGTGTCGTGGGCGAGCACCTCCGGGGGCAGGCGCAGGTCGAGAGTGCCGTCCTCGCGCGGCACGGCCTCGAGCAGCGAGAGCGTCCCCGCCCACTGCCAGGGGCCGTCGTCGCGCCGTCCCTCCCGGGTCGCGATCCAGCCGGCGACGATCCGCCGCCCCCGCCACTGGGCGGACTTCGCCGCGTAGAAGGACCGGCCGTCCAGGGAGTCGTAGCGCGGCGCGTGCCAGGGACCCTCCGGGGAGCGGGACATGCGGTACCGGGTGACGAAGGCGTCGGTGAACTCGGAGTACACCAGGTACCACCACTGACCGATCCGGAACACCTCGGGGCACTCCTGGGTGAGGAAGCGCTGCGGGTCCCACAGCGGCGGAGCCGGCTCCCAGGTGTGCAGATCCGTGCTGGTGAGGCGGCCGACGGTGCCCCGGCGACGCTCGGGACCGGCGGCGTGCCGAGCGGCGAGCAGCATCTCCCACGGTCCGTGCGAGTCGGGCCGATGCACGAAGGGGTCGCGGAAGTCCGCCGGGTCGTATCCCTCGGGCGCGCTGAACGTATGCTCGGGGTGCTTGGTCCAGTGCAGCAGGTCGGTGCTCGTGGCATGGGCGACGCGCTGCAGGGGGCGGCCGTCCGGGGCGGTGAACGCGGGGTTCTGAGCGGTGGAGAAGAGGTGGTGCAGACCGTCCTCGTCGGTGACGATGCTGCCGGTGTAGCAGTTGAGGTCCTCCTCGGCCGCGGTGCCATGGGGGAGCACCTCGCCGTGGTCCTCCCAGGTCACCAGGTCGGTGGTGGTGACCAGGTGCCAGGAGGTGCCCTGGCCCGGTGCCTCCCGCTGGTGGTGCAGGTAGTAGACGTGCAGCACGTCCTCGTGGACGAACGGAATGGTGTCACCGACCCAGGCGGGGGTCGGGGTGAAGAACGGCGCGCGGTGCATGTCACTCCCTCGTGATCAAACGTTTGATCAGGGACTGTAGAACGCTCGCCGGTCGGTGGTCAAGCGTTTGCGCAGATTCGGTGCCGAAGGGGTGCGGCACCGGACGGCTCAGTGCTCGCGCAGGCGCAGTCCCGTGAAACGGGCGGCTCCGCCCACCGCGTGCAGCCGCACGTGCTCCTCGCCGGGGGAGGGGTGGACCGTCATCGACATCGCGGTGCGGCCGTCGTCGAGGAACACCTCCACGCTCTGCGTGTCCACCAGAATCTGCAGGTGCGCGGAGCGAGCGGCCGGATCGATCGGGGCGATCGCCGCGGTCAGTCCCGAGAAGGGCTCCGCGGGGCCGTCCGGGTCGGCGTCGTCCTCGGCGCCCGCTCCTTCGTCGGCCGCGCTCTGCGTGAGCACGCTGCCGCTGCGGTCCACCCGCATCTGCCCGCCGCCGAGCGTGATCCGGGTGCCGCGGGAGCCGTCTGCGGAGCCGACCACGGTCACCGCCGCCTCGGCGGCATCGTCCCAGCTCACGTCCATCTCCAGGGCGACAGCGCGCCCCAGCGCACCGAGCTCCGTGAGCCCCTCGGCCCCCTCTGCGTCGTCGGATCCGGTGCCGTCGGTCTCCCCGGGGACGACCTCCTGATCCTCGAGGTCCCGCGCGGCGGTCGCCGTCGCGGCGAGCGTCGGCACCGGGGTCGAGACGAGGGTCAGCGCGCCATCGTCGTCGCGCACCAGGCGCACCTCGCGCACCACCGAGTACTGGCCGTCGTAGCCGTCGGAGGCTGCGGTCGCAGAGGCCGCACGCGCGTAGGCCCAGTTGTTCATCCACCCGATCGCGTGGCGCACGTGCTCCGGGTCATCCGCGGACGGCCAGGTCACCGCGGCGTACCAGTCCTCTCCGCGGTCGAGCCAGCGCGGCGCGGGGTCCGCCGGGGCGAAGCGCTCGCCGTCCCAGACGCCCACCCAGTACGCGTAGTTCGTCGGCTCGCCGGCGCCGCTGCCGTCCAGGCTCGCGCCGAGCACCCAGTGCGCGGTGCCGTCGTCCGCGGTGAGAGGGAACAGGTCCGGGCATTCCACCCCGCCCAGGTCCGGGCCGTCGGGATCCAGGTCGCGGTAGGCGAACTCCTCGCGCTGCTCCCAGGAGCGCAGGTCCGGGGAGGTCCAGAAGG
This sequence comes from Brachybacterium sp. SW0106-09, assembly GCF_001293905.1. Taxonomy (NCBI): domain Bacteria; kingdom Bacillati; phylum Actinomycetota; class Actinomycetes; order Micrococcales; family Dermabacteraceae; genus Brachybacterium; species Brachybacterium sp. SW0106-09. The sequence goes on along the minus strand of NZ_BCAK01000024.1, from coordinate 32,293 downwards.
ACACGCGATGGTCGCGGCCGATTGCGCACACCCACTGCTCCCGCTCCTCGTCCCGCTGCAGCTTCGGATCACGGAACCAGGAGGCCTGGGCGATCTCCTCCTCGGTGCGTGCGGCGGGACCGTCGGGGTTCGCCAGCACCGGATCCGGCTCCAGAGCGAAGGTCGCGGCGTCTTCGGAGACGGCGAGGTACTGCTCCTGCAGCTCGGCGCGGCCGTCCGTGGGCCGAGTGGCCAGCGCGATCACCCTCCCGGCGCCGAGGCCGGCGGTGTCCTGCTCGTCCACCACCGCGGAGCCGCTCCACACGTCGACCCCGTCGGCCCCTGTGAGCGCCGTGCCCTGGTGCGTGAAGGTGACCAGGTCCGTGCTGGTCCAGTGCGCCCAGGCGGTGGGGCCGGGAACGGTGTCTTCGCTGTGGTGCAGCCCGTAGAGATGCAGCGTGTCGCCGATCCGCACGGGGCGCTGCGGATCGCCGATCCAGCCGGTGGGAGGGGTGAGATGGAAGCGGGGGCGGAGGCTCTCGGCCCCGTCGTCGGGCGTGTCCGTCCTGTCGCCGGGGGCGGGCCCCGGGTCGTCCTCGACTCCGGTGCAGGAGGCCGCTCCCAGCACGAGCGGGGCGAGGATCATCCCCGCGGCGGTGCGCTGCAGGACGGATCGGCGGGCGAGGCGGGTCATGGCGGCTCCGGGGCGTGGCGACTGGATGGGTGCGCCTCATCACGCGGTCATCCGACGGTAGCGAAGGGGTGGGGCGCATCTCCATCGGGTGTGAGAGGGGCCGCGGGAGAGCGGTGCCCGCGTCGACCCGCCTGGTGCGGTCGAGAGTCCGTGCTGGGGAGGTCATGGCCCGGGCACGTCCAGACCGAGCCTCCGCACGCGATCGTCCTGCTCGGACCGGGCGTCCTCTCGGCCGTCCTGCGGAACCGCCCCGCGTCCGGGCACCGGTGAACTAGTGTGCGAGCACGGACCCGACGAAGGGAGCGCGTGATGAGACGGCCGCTGCCGTTCCTGGACAGGACCGCGCCCGAGGCCTGGGACCTGCTCGGCGAGGTGCGCCGCGCCGTCGCCGAGCAGAACGAGGCCGCCGGGATCGCGACGACGACGCTCGAGCTCATGTACCTGCGCATCTCCCAGCTCAACGGCTGCGCCTTCTGCGTGGACCTCCACCACCGCCGCGCCGTGCGCGCCGGCGCGCCGGACGACCAGGTCGCGCAGCTGCCCGTCTGGCGCGACTCGCCCAGCTTCGATGCCGTCGAGCGCGCCGCGCTGCTGCTCGGCGAGACGGTCACGACCCTGCCCGAGCCGATGGTCCGCGACCGCGACCTGATGGTCGCCCGCGACGTGCTCGGCGAGCAGGCCTTCGCGGCGCTGGAGTGGTCCGCGGTGCTGATGACCACGTACAACCGTCTGTCCGTGCTCTCCCACCACCCCGTGCCCGGCGCCCGCTGACCGCCGCGCCCTCCTCAGGAAGGACCCCCGATGACCGACGACACCACCCCCGCAGATACCGTCGACCCGGCCGACGAGACCGTCGAGGTGCGCGAGAACCCCGAGCGGCACCGCTTCGACATCCTCGTCGGTGGCCGCCAGGCAGGCTTCGCGATGTTCACCACCCCGGCGGAGAACCCCGATGACCAGCGGATCTTCTACCACACCGTCATCGACGACGCCTTCGGCGGGCGGGGACTGGCCGGCGTGCTCACCCGCGGCGCGCTCGCCGCGAGCGTCGAGCAGGGCAAGCGGATCGTGCCCGTCTGCCCGTACGTCGCGCGCTGGGTCCGCGGCCACGACGACTTCGCGGACTCCGTGGACCGGGTGAAGTCCGTCCACCTCGAGGCCGTGCGCGCCGTGAACGCCGAGGCCGACGGCACGGCATCTTGAGCTGAGCAGCCGTCCGCGCCTCTCACCGCCCGAGAACGCCGCTGTCGTCGCGCCCGCCCAGCATGCGACGCTCGGAGATGACTACGCTGTCGAGGGGGTCGCGACGGCCCCGAGCACCGCAGCGTGCTCGCAGCACCCGAGGCGAAGGAGCAGGCGGATATGCGCACACCGAGGAATCAACGATCGGCCGAGGCCGTCGAGGCCTTCACCCAGATCATGGGGCGCAAGCACGTGCTCACCTCGGCGCGTGCGACCGCGCCGTTCACCACGGGCGGCCGCTTCGGCGCCGGTGACGTGCTCGCCGTGCTGCGGCCCGGCTCGCTGGTCGACATGTGGCGGGCGCTGCAGGTGTGCGTGGACCACGATCTGATCGTCATCACCCAGGCCGCGAACACGGGGCTCACCGGCGGCTCCGGCCCCGGCGACCAGGACTACGACCGCGACATCGTCATCCTCTCCACGCTGCGGATCGACGGGATCCACCTCATCAACGATGCCCGCGAGGTGATCAGCCTGGCCGGCGCCACCCTGTTCTCGCTCGAGGAGAAGCTCGCCGCGCACGACCGCGAGCCTCACTCGGTGATCGGCTCGAGCTCCATCGGCGCGACCGTCGTCGGCGGCATCGCGAACAACTCCGGCGGCTCCCAGATGCGCAAGGGCCCCGCCTACACGGAGCAGGCGATCTTCGCCCGCGTCGATGAGGACGGCCGGATTCACCTGGTGAACCACCTCGGGATCGATCTCGGGACCGATCCCACGCACATCCTCGACCGGCTCGAGCGCGGGGACTGGGACGCCGCCGACGTCACCCCGCCGCCGCCCGACTCCACCGGCACCGACTACGCGGACCACGTGCGCCAGCTGGTCGACACCCCGGCGCGCTTCAACGCCGACCCGACCTTCCTCCACGAGGCCTCCGGCAGCGCCGGCAAGATCATGGTGTTCGCCGTGCGCACCCGCACCTTCCCGCTCGAGAAGGACAAGGCCACCTTCTACATCGGCACCGACCGCCCTTCCGATCTCGAGTCGCTGCGCCGCCGCATCCTCGCCGCCGACGGCCCGCTGCCGATCTCCGGCGAGTACATGAGCGCGCACGCCTTCGACCTCGCGACCGAGTACGGCAAGGACACCTACGTCTCCCTCAAGCACGCCGGCTCGGCCACCCTGGTGCGCATGTTCGCGCTGAAGGCCTGGGCCAACGGCGTGTTCGCGAAGCTGCCCGGCTTCGGACCCTCCACCGCCGATGCGATCTCCCAGAAGCTCTTCTCCCTGGTGCCGGAGAGGATCCCGCGGCGACTGACCGACTTCCGCGACCGCTTCGACCATCACCTGCTGCTGGTGGTCAGCGGCAGCGAGCGCGCGGCGACCGCCCAGCTGCTCCGAGAGTTCTTCGCCGGCCCCGAGCACGAGGGCGACTTCTTCGAGTGCGACGCCGACGAGGCCCAGAGCGCGACCCTGATCCGCTTCGGCGTCGCCAGCGCCGCGAGCCGCTACTACGTCATGTACCGCGCCGAGGCCTCAGCGATGGTCACCTTCGACGTGGCGCTGCGCCGCGACGACGAGGACTGGCTGGAGCGACTGCCCGAGGAGATCGCCGACCAGCTGCTCGAGAGCGCATACTTCGGCCATTTCTTCTGCCACGTCCTGCACCAGGACCATGTGGCGAAGAAGGGCGTGGACCCGGTCGCGTTGAAGAAGCGGATGACGCAGCTGCTGGTGGACCGCGGGGCTGCAGTCCCCGCCGAGCACAATTACGGGCGGATCTACCCGGCCCCCGAGCATCTGGTCGCCCACTACCGTGAGCTCGACCCGCTGAACATGTTCAACGCCGGGGTGGGGGAGACGTCGGCGAAGAAGGGGTGGGGCTGAGCGGCGCGACAGTCGCTGCGACTCCGGGGGACCGGTGCACCGGTAGGTGACCTGACCGTGCACCGGTCCCCGTCCTCCTCTTCTGTCTGGAAGGCTGCTCGCCCATCGTCCCGAGAGGGCTCCGAGCTCAGATGCGCGGTGCGAGGTCCCGCGCTCGGAGAACCCCACATCACAGGCTGAAGTTCGGCCAGCTGCAGTGCTTCCTCAACGCTGATGGCCCGTAGCGTGGTCTGACAGAACCGCACCATGGTGCCGCCGCAGCCACGCCGGCGCCGGCGCAGAGGCAGCCTCGGGCGAGGACAGCGACCTGTCGGCGGCTCCCGGCAACGCTGCGCTGCGAACTCTGCGGCGTGGAGCGATCGGTGGACACCCGGCAGAGCGATCGGTAGGGTGCATTCGGAACCTGTTAGACAACGTTGTCAGGACGTCAACGCTTCACCTGCTCCGATGCGTGACGCTAGGACTCCGCCCGAGCACTCCCAATGGAGGGAAACGACCATGCTCCATACCACCGTGCCGCGTCGCGCGCTGCGACTGCTGTGCGCTTCCGCCGCCGCATTGGCCTTCGCACTGGGTGCAGCCCCGGCCCTCTCCGAGGGCTCCATCGGCTCCGAGCCGAACCGTCCGGGCTATCACTACACCCCCGAGCGGAACTGGATGAACGACCCCAACGGCATGGTGTACCACGACGGCCTCTACCACCTGTACTACCAGTACAACCCTGAGGGGAGCGCCTGGGGAAACATGTCCTGGGGGCACGCGACCAGTCCCGACCTCATGACCTGGACCGAGCAGCCCCTTGCGATCGGGCAGACGTTCGATGATGACGGGAACAGCATCGAGGACATCTTCTCGGGGTCCGTCGTGGTGGATCACGGCAACACCAGCGGACTCGGCACGGCCGGCGAGGACCCGCTCATCGCGCTGTACACCAGTGCCTATACGGGCAGTCACCCCGAGCATGCAGGGAAGCAGGCGCAGTCCCTCGCATTCTCCACGGACGGAGGATTCACCTGGGAGAAGTACAAGGGCAATCCTGTCGTGGACCGCGACTCGGGCAATTTCCGCGACCCGAAGGTGTTCTGGTACGAGGGGGACACGCAGGCGGAATCCCACTGGGTCATGGTGGCGGTCGAGGCGACCGACTACCAGGTCGTCGTCTACACCTCGGATGATCTCCTCCACTGGGAGTTCGCCTCCGATTTCGGGCCGGCCAATGCTGTCGGCGGCATCTGGGAGTGTCCTGACCTGTTCGAGCTGCCCGTGGACGGGAATCCGCAGGAGACACGCTGGGTCATGATCGTGAACCTCAACCCAGGATCTGTGGCCGGAGGCAGCGGAGGCCAGTACTTCGTGGGCGACTTCGACGGGAAGACCTTCACCGCCGAGAACATCGTCGAAGACCTCCCCGCTCCGGACGGTGACGTCCTGTGGGACTTCGAGGGCGGGGACTTCTCCGGATGGGACGTCACGAACCAGGCGGACCATGACGAGAACGGGCCCTTCGGGCAGGCCCCCGCGTCGGGGCCTGTCAGCGGGCAGCAAACCGTCCACGGCGTCGAGGGCGAGGGTTTCGTCAACTCGTTCCACGGCGGCGATGGTCCCGTCGGCACCATGGAGTCCGAGCCGTTCACCGTGGAGCGCGATCATCTCGGCTTCCTCATCGGTGGTGGGAGCAATCCGCACCAGGAAGGCACCCGGCCCGATAACGACCCGCCGGTGGGGACCCTGCTCTGGAACGGCTTCGAGGAAGCCGACGGCACGGTCACCCTCGAGGACATGGGCTGGACCGGAACCGGCGACCTCGCCGCCGCCGACAACCCGGTGACCGAGGGTGGCGAGTACGCGATCGGCGACAAGCGCATCAACACCTGGGAAGGCGGGCCCCACGGCGACGACAACGTGGGGACGCTGACGTCCCCCGAGTTCACCATCGATGCCGACCACCTCAACATGCTGGTGGGCGGCGGTGCACGTTCGGAGGCGTCCGAGGAGTCGCTCGAGGTGCAGCTGCTGGTCGACGGCGAGGTGGTGCGGAGACTGACCGGTCCCGGGGATGGTGCACTGAACTGGCGCCATTGGGACATCTCGGATCTGCAGGGGCGTACTGCGCAGTTGCGTGTGGTCGACGAGGCCACGGGAGGCTGGGGCCATCTCACCCTCGACCACGTCGTCATGGGTGACCAGGCCGCGCTACCCCGGGGTGATGAGACCACCGTGAACCTCGTGGTCGACGACGAAGTTGTGCGCACCGCAACTGGCTCTGACAGCGAGAACCTGGACTGGCAGAGCTGGGACGTGGCGGAGTTCGAGGGTCAGCGGGCCTCGCTCCGCATCACCGACAACAGCAGCGGCGGGTGGGGGCACATCCTCGTCGATCACTTCGTCGCCACGGACGCGCCGATCGCCTCTTCGTTGGAGAACTATCAGTGGTTGGACTGGGGCAGCGACTATTACGCGACCGTCTCCTACTCCGATGCCCCTGACGGGAAGCGAATCACTCAGGGCTGGATGAACAACTGGCTCTATGCAGGTGATGTCCCGGTTTCGCCGTGGGTCTCGGCGATGACCCTTCCGCGCGAGATCGGGCTGACCCGCACCGACCACGGCATCGAGCTCGTCCATCACCCGGTCGAGCAGGCCGAGGGCTTTCTCGACGAGGCGTCGAGCCGCACAGTCACCGATGCACTGGCATCGGCGGGCACTGCACCGCTCAGCGCCGACGGCGGATCGATCGGCGGCGACATGCTGCGCATCGATCTGAGTCTCGATCCGGGATCATCGGACCGCGCGGGGATCGTGTTGCGCGCTTCCGATGGATTCACCGCCGATCCATCCACCAGTGCTGATGGTGCGCAGGGGACTCTGGTGGGCTACGACGCCGAGCGCGGCAGAGTCTTCGTCGACCGGACTCGCTCGGGCGAAGTCGACTTCCACAGCGCCTTCCCCGGCCAGGTGGAAGCGCCTGTCACGCTCGAGGAGAATGGAACGGTCTCGTTCAGCATCTGGCTGGACCGTTCTTCCGTCGAGGTGTTTGCACAGGACGGCACAAGGACGCTGACCGAGCTGGTCTTCCCTGACGTCGACTCCCAGCAGGTTCTCGCGTTCGCTGAGGGAGGGGATGCGCGGATCGTCCACGCGACGATCACGCCGGTGGAGCAGACACTGTTCAACGCAAGGCCGACCGATCCGACCGATCCGGCCGATCCGACGGAGCCGACCGATCCGGCCGATCCGACGGAGCCTGCCGATCCGGCCGATCCGACGGAGCCTGCAGCGCCGACGGAGCCGAGAGATCCGGCTGATCCGACCGGGCCGGCAGATCCGACTGGGCAGGCAGTGCCGTCCGGCGGGCACGGCGGCGGGGGCCAGTCGCAGGGCGGCGCTCCGGAGAGCTCCGGGCCGCCTCGCGCCGGTGAGGGACTCGCCATGACCGGCATCAACGCCCTCACAGGAGCGGCGGCAGCGCTCGTGCTGGTCGTCGCCGGAACATCAGCAATCGTCATCGCCCGAGCCCGGCGGCGGCGACTCTGAGGCGGCTGCGGTGCCCCGCGACTGCACGGCTGTCGCGGGGCGCGGTGCCCGCACCGATCCGCACCCGCGGCCGCGCACGAGTTACCGGATCGTGATGCGCGCGGGGTCGAGGGCAGTATGTGCTGCCCTACACTGACAACGTTGTCTCTCGATGTGACGGCGACCACGCGTCGGCGCCGTCGGGTCGGCGACGCCACTGCACGGTGGCACTCAAAGAGGAGTGGAGGTAGAGATGGTCGATCCGCACGCAGTGCTCGAGATGCGGAACATCACCAAGCTGTTCCCGGGCGTTCGCGCGCTCGACGGGGTCACGATGACCGTTCGACGTGGTGACATTCACGCGATCTGCGGGGAGAACGGCGCCGGGAAGTCGACGCTGATGAAGGTGCTGTCCGGCGTGTACCCCCATGGCACCTACAGCGGGCAGATCGTGTTCGAGGGCGAAGAGATGGCGTTCAAGGACATCAAGTCCTCGGAGAGCGCCGGCATCGTCATCATCCACCAGGAGCTCGCCCTCATCCCCGAACTCTCCGTCACCGAGAACATCTTCCTGGGCAACGAGATCGTCGCCGGTGGGCTCATCGACCGACGCGAAGCCCGGCGGCGCTGCCGCGATCTGCTCGCTCGCGTGGGCCTCGACGTCGATCCCGATATGGCGGTGAAGTACCTGGGCGTGGGTCAGCAGCAGCTCGTCGAGATCGCGAAGGCGCTGTCGAAGAACGTCAAGCTGCTGATCCTCGACGAGCCCACCTCGGCGCTGAACGAGGACGATTCGGAGAATCTTCTCCTGCTGATGAAGGGTCTCAAGGGCCGCGGGATCACCTCGATCATGATCTCGCACAAGCTCAACGAGATCGCCGCGGTGTCCGATGCGGTCACGGTGATCCGCGACGGCCGCACGGTCGAGACCTACCCGGTCGAGGCCGGCCATGTCGACGAGGACCGCATCATCCGCTCCATGGTCGGTCGATCGCTCGACAACCGCTACCCCGAGCACGAGCCGAACACCGGGGGCGAGACGATCATCGAGGTGAAGGGCTGGACGGTCGAGCACCCGAACGTGCCCGGCAAGCTCGTGTGCGACGACGAGAGCTTCGTCGCGCGTCGCGGAGAGATCGTGGGTTTCGCCGGACTCATGGGGGCCGGCCGGACCGAGCTCGCCCGCTCACTGTTCGGGCGCTCCTACGGCATCCACCGCTCCGGCCAGCTGTTCCTCCATGGCGAATCCGTGGTGCTGAACACCGTGAGGGACGCCATTCGTCATCGCCTCGCCTATGTCTCCGAGGACCGCAAGCTGCTCGGGTTGAACCTTCTCGACAGCATCAAGCAGACCATCGTCTCCGCGAACCTGGGCGCCGTCGTGCGGCGGGGCCTGATCGACGGCTCGAAGGAGCGCGCAGTCGCGGAACGGTACCGCAAGTCGCTGCGCATCAAGACCCCCGGCATCGACGTCGGGGTCGCGACCCTCTCGGGAGGCAACCAGCAGAAGGTCGTTCTGGCCAAGTGGCTGTTCCCCGAACCTGACGTGCTGATCCTTGACGAACCGACCCGCGGGATCGACGTGGGAGCGAAGTTCGAGATCTACAAGCTCATCCAGGAGCTCGCTGATCAGGGCAAGGCAATCGTCGTCATCTCCTCCGAGCTGCCCGAGATCCTGGGGATCTGCGACCGGATCTACACGATCTGCGAAGGTCGCATCACCGGTGAGGTGCCCCGCTCCGAGGCCGATCAGGAAACGCTCATGCGCATGATGACCACCACCGTCGGCTCCGCCGCCTGATACGCAGTTACGAGAGAGCACACCCATGAATGTTGTGAAGCAGATTTTCGGGACGGATCTCCGTCAGTTCACGATGGTCTTCGCCCTCGTGGCCCTACTCCTCGGGTTCCACATCGCCTCCGGCGGCAACATGCTGACGCCGGGGAACATGCAGAACCTCATCGCGGGCAACGCCTACGTGCTGATCCTCGCGATCGGCATGGTCATGGTCATCGTCATCGGTCACATCGACCTCTCCGTCGGCTCCGTCGCGGGCTTCGTCGGGATGTGCGTGGCGCTGTCCGCCCGCGACCTGAGCTTCCCCTGGTGGGCGGCGCTGCTCACCGGCCTGGTCGTGGGCATCCTGATCGGTGCCTGGCACGGCTTCTGGCTCGCGAAGATCGGCATCCCTGGATTCATCACGACCCTCGCAGGGATGATGATCTTCCGCGGAGGCGTGATCTGGCTCAGCGGTTCGGTCAGTGTTCCCGTGCCGCCGGAGCTGAATGTGCTCGGCGCGGGTTACCTGCCCGAGTGGGGACCGGCCTTCACGAACCTCAACAACTCCACGCTACTGCTGGGCATCCTCGCGATCGCCTTCTACGCCTGGAGCCAGATCAGCACGTACCGCCAGCGCGTCGCCGATGGCGAGACCGGGCTGAACTTCACGGCGGTGATCATCCGCCTGGTGCTGGTCGGTGCTGTCCTGGCCTACGTGACGTTCCTGTTCGGCAGCGGTCGTCCTGGCACGTCCTTCCCTGTCCCCGGACTGATCCTCGTCTTCCTCGTGATCATCTACCACGTGATCACACAGCGCACCACGTTCGGGCGCCACATCTATGCGGTGGGTGGCAACAAGCAGGCCGCCGCGCTCTCGGGCGTGAGCGTCGCCAAGGTGCACTTCTTCGTCATGATGAACATGTCGTTCCTCGCGGCGCTCGCCGGGATCCTCTTCGTCGCCCGGGCGACGTCCGCCGGGCCCACCGACGGCAATATGTGGGAGCTCGATGCGATCGCCGCCGTGTTCATCGGCGGGGCCGCGGTCTCCGGTGGGATCGGAACCGTGGCGGCGACCATGATCGGCGGGCTCGTCATGGCCACGTTGAACTCGGGTCTGTTCCTGATGGGCGTGGGGCAGGACAAGACGCAGGTCATCAAGGGTCTCGTCCTCCTCGCCGCGGTCGCGTTCGACGTCTACAACAAGCAGCAGGGCCGCCCCTCGATCACCGGCCGGCTCTTCGGTGATCGGCGGACGTCGGAGAGCACCACCGACTCGACCCAGGTCGCGCCGACAGCGCCCGCGGCGCCCGGAACCGCCGAGAGCTGACCCATCCGTGCTCCGGGCATGCCCCAACCCCCTGAATCCTGCCCGCAGCCCTGGTCACTGAACCCACCTGACCCTCTCACCCCACCCGGGAGCCCGATGGCGGGCCCCCACATCACCTGAGGAGAAATCATGAAGAGAAGGACTTTCACACTCGGCAGCGCAGCCGCAGCCGGTGCACTGCTCCTGGCAGCCTGCGGCGAGGGCCGCAGCGGTGGCGAGACGGCCGGCGGTGAAGAAGCCGGCAGCGGCTTCGAGGCCGACGCCACCATCGGTGTGTCCCTGCCGTGGCTGGGGACGCAGAACTGGGCCGAGGCCCAGGCCATGTTCGAGGAGCAGCTCAAGAGCGCCGGCTTCACCCCGCTGATCCAGGCGGCGGACAACAAGGTGCCGCAGCAGCAGCAGCAGATCGAGGCGATGGTCCAGCAGGGCGCGAAGGCGATCGTGGTGGGCCCCATCGACGGCACCCAGCTGGGCAGCGCGCTGAAGGCGGCCAAGGACGCGGGCGTGCGGATCATCGGCTATGACCGGCTGATCGAGAACACCGATGCCGTCGACGGTGTGGTGCAGTTCGGCAGCATCCGCACCGGTGAGCTGCAGGGCCAGTCCCTCCTCGATGGTCTCGCCGAGCGCAAGGGCGAAGGTCCGTACAACATCGAGCTGTTCGGCGGCGGTCCTGCTGATCCGAATGCACCGAACTTCTTCGAGGGCGCGATGTCGGTCCTCCAGCCGAAGATCGACGACGGCACCCTCGTGGTCGTCTCCGGGCAGACGGACTTCCAGCAGGTCGCGACCCAGGACTGGGACAACGGCAAGGCGCAGTCCCGCATGGACTCGCTGCTCGCCGCGAACTACTCGGACAAGCCCCTCGATGGCGTTCTCTCTCCGAATGACGGCATCGCCCGCGCGATCATCACCTCCTGCAAGGGCGCCGGGCAGGACATCCCCGTGGTCGACGGCCTCGACGCCGAGACGGAGTCGATCAAGTCGATCTGGGCCGGTGAGCAGTACTCCACTGTGCACAAGCCGACGAAGGACCTCGTGGCCAAGACCGTCGAGATCATCACCGCTTTCCAGAAGGGTGAGGAGGCGCCGGCGACCGAGGAGTCGGAGAACAACGGCGTGATCGACGTGCCGATCTATGCTCTCGATCCGATCGTCGTGACCGAGGCGAACGCGGAGGAGGTCTTCGCAGACGATCCCGACCGCCTCGCGCTCCTCGAAGGCTGATAGAGGACACACTGGTGGCCCCGGGGCTCCTCGCCCCGGGGCCACCGTCCATCGCTGTGGATCGGAAGAGACCAGATGTCGAAGAAGCGCGCCACCATGAAGGATGTCGCGGCACGCGCGGGGGTGGGGTTCAAGACCGTCTCCCGGGTGATCAACGAAGAAGCGGGGGTCTCCGAACAGACGGCGGCGAAGGTCCGCACAGCCGCGTCCGAGCTGAACTACCGGCGCGATATGACCGCGGGAAACCTTCGCCGTGCCGCGGGGCGCACCGACAGCATCGGGCTCCTCGTCGCGAGCGTCGACAACGAGTTCGATGCGAAGCTGCACCGCGCCGTGGAGAACGCCGCCCAGGAGCGCCGTGTCAGCGTGTTCTCGTCGAGTACCGATGAGGACGCTGATCGTGAGCATCAGCGTGCCCTCACCCTCCTGGCACGGAGGGTCGACGGGCTCGTGCTCATGCCCTCGAGCGGAGATCTCGCCTACCTGCAGCACGAGCTGGACCTCGGCACTCCGGTGATCGCCGTGGACCGCCCGCCCAAGGGCATCTGCATCGACACGCTCATGGTCGACAATGAGAGCGGAGCCCGAGATGCACTCACGCACCTGATCGAGCACGGCCACCGGCGGGTCGCGGTCCTGGCGCATCTGGCGACCCTGGTGACGTCCGCGCAGCGGATCGCGGGCGCGCGCGCCGCCTGGTCCGCCGCCGGTCTGCCGGCGGATTCTCTGCAGGTCGTCGACGGGGTATCCACGGATGAGGACACAGCCCGCAGCCTTGACGCCCTGCTGGACGGGGCTGATCCCCCCACAGCGGTGTTCGCAGCGCGCAACGAGATAGCCGTCGGCGCGGTTCGGGCACTCCAGCGCCGCGCCCAGCAACACGAGATCGCCCTGATCGGCTTCGACGACTTCGGGCACGCGGATCTGCTGGATCCCGCGGTGACCGTCGTGAGACAGGACCCGGCGCGACTCGGCGAGCTCGCGACACAGCGACTGTTCGCGCGTCTCGAGGACCGCTCCCTCCCTGTGGAGCAGCTGACCGTGAAGACCCGCCTGGTCCGGCGACGATCTTGCGGATGCGAGGCTTGAGCGTGGGGGACTCGGCTCAGGGGGCGGGCACGTCTTCGCCACCCCGCGCGACCGCTCCGTACACCACCGGCCCGGTTCATCCGCCCTCGGTGAGTTTGGCCTGCGGCAGCCAGTCCGCGCCGAGGGAGATGTCCCGGCGCCTGGTGGACATGCGAGCTCCTGGCGCGAACGAGGTGTCAGGGGGCCGCGGCGGATCGCGCATCCGCGGGTGGGGCCATTGTGCTGGGTGTCGGCGGGAGTGCGGTGTTGCCGAGCTTCCCGCAACCTCATCCCTCGCGAGTGTCGAGCTGGCCGAGCGCGGTGGAGAGCTCCTTGAAGTAGGGGTACCTCGACCACTGCTCGCGGTCGCCGATGACGTACAGCCGGCGCTTCGCCCGGCTGGCCGCGACGTTCACGAGGTTCACGGTCTCCGAGGCCCAGGTCTTGGCACCGGGCGCCGTGGGATCCCCGCCGAGGACGAGGAACACGACGTCCGCCTCGCGGCCCTGTGCGGTGTGGATGGTGCCGGCGCTCAGGTCGGGTAAATCGCGGGTCAGTGACCGGAGACGATTGGCGACCGTCCGGAAAGGGGAGATCGCGATGATCTCCGACGGATCGACGCCCTCCGCCCTCAGGGAGTCGATCGCTCGTCGGAGCCGATCGATCTGGTTCTCCTGGAGATGCGTCCCGGCCGTCGGTGCGGGCTCGTGCAGCCAGCGGCTGGACGCGATGCGAGGACCGTCGGGCGTGTCGAAGAGGTCGGGGTCCTCGGGGTCATCGAGCGTGCGGTGCACGCCGCTCACCATGATGCCGTTGTAGGCGAGGGCGTTGCAGAGGCCGAACATCGGGTCGTCGCAGCGCCTGTGCACGGTGAGCGGTGCACTCACCCATACGTCCTCCTCTCCGTTGCGCAGCGTGGTGCCCACTCGGGAGACGCGGTCGGCGAGGGTCTGGACAGATGCCTGGGGCGGGATCCATTCGTCGGACACTCCGAATGCCTGGGCGATGTCCCTCTGGGCTTTGTGTGGCATGGTGACGACCGGCGGCAGCTGCAGCGGGTCTCCGACGGCGACGACACGTTTCGCGCGCCAGATCGCTCCGGTCGCGAATTGCGGGCTCGCCTGACCGGCTTCGTCGACGAAGAGCCATCCGAGCGACTCGCGACCGAGGCCGGCGAACATGCGCGAATAGGAGGCGAAGGTCGTCGAGACCATGGGGACGACGAGGAAGAAGGTCTGCCAGGCGGCGAGGAGCTTCTCCGGCTCGAGATCTCGGGGCGCCTTCCCGGCGACCACCTCGATCGCGCCATGGATGCCCTTCCGCATGTCCGTCGGGGCGTTCGCGAGGAAGTCCTCGTGCATTTGCAGCGCTGCGAGGAAGAGCTCCGAACGGGCGGCGTCGAGCTCGGCGTCGAGCCATGGGGCATGGAGTTCGCGCTTTTCTCCGGTCCAGTCGGTGTCCGGATAGCCCGGGCCGAAGGACGTGGTGTCCTGCGCCAGCTGGAGCCGGAGAGCGCGCAGCTCGTCCTCGGTGCGCTGGAGTGAGGTCGTCGCGGAGGCGGCACCATCCTCGAGCGATCTCTCCTGGTGCGCGAGCCGTTGGGCGAGAGCTCGCGCCTGGGCCACGGAGGCCTCGGCCGCCTCATAACGCTCCTCGGCGGAGGTGGCGCGGGAGCGCCACGTGCGCATGGCGGCGCCCCAGGTGAACAGCGTCTCGAGCCAGCCAGGGCGAGTGGCGAGATGACGGTCCCATGCCATGGTGGCCTCACCCAGCTCGGCCTCGGCGGCGTCGAGGGCGGTCCTGTGGTCCTTCGTCGCCTGCCGCGCGACCGAGAGGTCCCGGGCGAGCTGCTGGGCCTGATGCGTAGCGTCCTCGGCTGCCTGGGCGGCGGGCGCGAGCTGCTCGATCCGAGACTGCGCCGCCTTCCGCTGCCGGATCAGCGTGACCACTCGGGCTTCCTTAGCGCTGAACACAGCCCGTGCCTCGGACCAGCTCCTATGTGGCTGCGCCCCGCTCTCCCACTCCTTGAGCAGGGTCTGCATGCCAGGTGCGCACTCGGGCTCCTCGGCGCCTGCGGGTGTTGTCTTCCGGTCGAACCAGAAGCTGGAGTAGAAGTCGCCGCGGTTGCTCTTGTTGCCCAGCCGCGCGGCGACGAGGCCCCACGCGTCGAACTCCTGGGTGTTGCTCTTCGCCGACGCTCGCAGGGCCGCGGTCGCGATGTCGGAGAAGTAGTCGGCCTCCGCCCGCCATGGCTTCGAGATCGCGTCGCGGGCGGGGATCTCGGCGGAGACGTTCTCAACGGCGCCGTTGTTCGCGGAGGCGACGACCATCTCGAACCCGGTGAGCTGAGGGCGGAGCTGACGGATCGTCCGGGTGTACTTTCCGGTCTTCCAGGTATGCGCGACGGAGGTGAAGGCGTCCGTGGGCTTCTTGAGCTTCGCGAGCAGCCGGGCTCGTTCGACGACATTTCCAGCCAGGACGTCCCGGAGCATAGTGGTCTTCCCGGTGCCGGGTGGACCGTTCACTCCCATCAGTCCGCCCGTCGGGGCGAGGTCGGACAGTGCGGTGTTGACGGCGAACTGCTGGCGCAGGGCCAGACCGTGTTCGGGTTTCGCCGGCCATCGACCGCGCGGGAGTCGGTCGATGCCTGCGCCGGCGTCCACCGTCCGATGGGCCGACATGACGTCGACGCGTCTGTTCTCGCGCACCGCACCGGAGGGGGTGAGGTACTCCGCGAGAGCTGCCGGTGGGGACTGCTGGCGCATGTCCTTCTGGACCGTGGAGAGGTCCTCGAGAAAGAAGCTGTTGAGGAAGTCGGTATCGCCGGCCTGCCCGGTACCGTCGACCGTCCGGGCGACGGACGAGATGATGATCCGCGTGCTCGCGATCTCGGGGATCGCGGTGATGCCGGCGGCGCCGTGCGCCACGCGCAGCAGCGTCTGCAGGGACTCCTCATCATGAGGGAGAGGATGCTCGGCGCCGAGGAGGTCCCTGCGGGCCCCTTCGACCTCGTCGACCTGCTCGGGGAAGGCGCGAGCAACGCCGGGGAAGTCGGCTGCCCAGTGCGGGTTGCGGGAAGGGGAGCCGGAGCTGAGCTTGGCGAGAGCCCAGAGTCCCGAGGAGAGCACGGACGACTCGATGCTCACTACACCCTTGTCATCGAGCACGACGGCCGCACACGCGCTCTGCCCGGCTCGGCGGGCGTCGTAGGCATCCCGGTCCTCGCCGAAGGCACGGTGCAGATGTTCGTAGCTGTTCTCGAGGTCGTACACCCCGAGGTACACGGTGTGCTGCCAAGCCCGCGTCTTCTTCCACGCGGGCTTGGGCGGGGTGAGGGTGTTCCAGGGCAGGGGTTCCCCGGGTGACCACTCGACGACCTGCTCATCAGCGGGTCGGGTGGTACTCCGCGTGAGCTTCGGGACGGACTGCGGGTTGAACAGTTCGAGCAGGGTCCAGTACTGCACGATCCGTCGGCGTTCGTCGTTGGCGTTCCCAGTCACCATGCTGCGATTCTGCCGCGCCGGACGGACGCGTGGCGAGCGTGGCCACATCGCTGTGGACAGTGCCGTCCTCGTACCTGATAGCGCGGTTCGGTCCAGTGCGCGGCATCGGCGCCGCTGGGCGCCTCAGATGTCCGTTCCTTCTGAGATCATCGGGGCATGAAGGCGTACGACGCGAACCTGCTGATCCTGCTCAAGTCGGTCTCCCAGTTCATGGTCCCGATCTACCAGCGGGTGTACTCGTGGACGGAGGTCGAATGCGATCGGCTCTGGGCGGACGTCCTGCACGCCGGCTCGACGTCGAGGCTGGAGAGTCACTTCACGGGGTCGATCGTGTACGTGGAGCGGGCCGAGGGGACGCGTTCTTCGGCGGAGCCGGATCTCATCATCGATGGTCAGCAGCGTGTGACAACGGTGATGCTGCTGCTGGCTGCTCTGGCCGAGCATCTCGAGACGCTCCCGGCAGACGAGCAGGAGCCCGTCGAGGGCTTCTCGCCGAAGAAGATCCGCAAGCGTTTCCTCACCAACGACGACGAGGACGGTGATCGCTACTTCAAGCTGATCCTGTCGAAGTCCGACAAGCCGGCGATGCAGGCTGTCATCGCGCAGACTCCCGTCCCGGACGGCGCCCACTCCCGTGTGGTCGAGAACGTCGCGCACTTCCGGGACAAGCTCGCCGAGCCGGGACTCGACCTCGTCGACCTCTGCAACGGCCTGCGCAAGCTTGTCGTCGTCGACGTGAGACTGACTCGCGGGAAGGACGATCCGCAGCTGGTGTTCGAGACGATGAACTCGACCGGCAAGCGCCTGTCGCAGGCCGATCTCATCCGGAACTTCGTCCTCATGGACGCGACACCTCGGGACCAGGAGTCGCTCTACACGGGGTACTGGCAGCCGATGGAGCAGCGCTTCACATCAGCTGAGGAAGGACGCTTCGACGAGTTCGTCCGCCACTACCTCACTTTCAAGACCCACGACGCGACGCTGCGGAAGGCCGAGATCTACGAGGCGTTCAAGGAGTACGCGCTGGACCGGGAACTCTCAGGCGGCTCGCGCCGTGAGCTCGTCGAAGACCTGTACCGACATGCCGAGCACTACGCCGCATTCGCGCTGGGGACCGAGCCCAACCCACGTCTCGCCAGGGCTTTCCGCGATCTCGATCAGCTCCGTGCCACCGTCGTGCACCCGCTCTTGCTGGAGGTCTATGCGGACTACCGGGACGGCATGATCACTGAGGTCGACGTCCTCGACATCGTCGCGATGACGTCGACCTATCTGCTTCGTCGAGCTGTATGCCAGGTACCGACGAACACGCATCGGACGACCTTCGCGACCTTCGGCTCCTCGATCGACAAGGCCGATTACGTCACGAGCATCGCCGCTCGCTTCCTCACGCTCACCGCTTCTCAGCGATTCCCTCGGGACGACGAGTTCGACACCTCGCTGCGCACTGCCGACCTCTACCACTTCCCGCGGACCGCCTACCTGCTGCGGAAACTGGAGAACGCCGGCCGTAAGGAACCGATCTCCGTCGCGGACTACACGATCGAGCACATCATGCCGCAGAACGAGAATCTTCCTCAGGCATGGAAGGAGGCGCTGGGCGAGGAGTGGCAACGGGTGCACGGGCAGTACCTCCACACGCTGGGGAACCTGACCCTCACCGGATACAACTCCGAATACCAGGACCGTCCCTTCCCGCAGAAGCGAGACATCGTGGGCGGCTTCCGTGAGAGCCCCCTGCGACTTAACGCTGGGTTGGGGCAGATCGAGACGTGGAACGAGGAGCAGATCGTCGCGCGGGGTGAGCGCCTCGCACACCAGGCGATCGCTCTGTGGCCGCTGCCCGATGCCCCGGAAGCGGCCCTCGAGGCCGTGCGCCGCCGGCTCCGGGACAACCGGCGACGATTCGACTGGCGGGCGGTGCATCGCATCCTCGACGCGCTCCCTGCGGGGCGATGGACCACCTACGCCGCTCTTGCCGAGGCTGTGGGCACGGCCCCGCAGCCGCTCGCCAACCACGTCTCCACATGTGCGGAGTGCTCGAACGCCTACAGAGTGCTCACGTCCGACGGGCGCGTGGCGGAGGCCTTCCGCTGGAGGGATGCATCCGACGGTCGTGACCCCAAGGATGTCCTGTCACGTGAGGGGGTCAGCTTCGCCGGTGCTACCGCGGACCCGGAGCAGAAAGTCGACGCCGAAGAGTTGCTGGCTCTCGCTGACGGGTGAGGCCGCATAGGGCAGTCACGGCTTCGCGCAGTAGGCCTCGTTCTCGCTCACCCGTCCGACCGCGAGAAGCGGTTCGTCATGTGGTTGCTCGCGGTGAACAGCACCTCGCCGAGCAGCGCGTCGGTCGCCTCGCGGATCTTCTCGGCCACGGCGGTGTTCGCCGCGGCGAGGAGGCCCGGCACGGCCGACGGGTCGTCGGTCCCGGCTGCTTCCTGGTCCGCTGCGTGTACGGCGGCGTGGCCGAGGGCGAGGGTGCGCTGCTGGTAGCGCTCGATCGCGAGGATGACCTCGCTGTAATGCGCGTCGGCCAGGGCGGCGATCATGCGGGAAACCCAGTAGAAGCTGTCCGTGCTCACGGTCGCCTCGGTCGTCCCCAGGTACGCGGGCGCCTCCTCGACGTTCGTGAACATCGGGATCGGCGTCGTGAACGGAAGCGAGGCGTAGGCGATCCACTGCACGGCTCGGTGCGACTCCGGCAGCTCAGGGCGGATCTGCAGGATCGCGAGCGCGTTGTGGCGGTTGATGCCGATGGGGCGGAAGGCGCGGCGCTCCGCGTCGGTGCCGCGCGGGGAGTAGGGATCGAAGACGGTGCCCTGGTAGTGGGAGCTGAGCACGTCCTTGACGTCCTCGACGGTGAGCAGGCGCTCAGGCCTGCGGCTCCAGGCGAGGTCGTCGGAGTCGGGGCTCGTCCCGGGCGCTCCCGCGTCCCAGTCCTCGGCGTGCGGGCTGAGGGTGCGTTGCATGTACCAGGCGCGGGGCGAGTTGTAGACGTGGTCGTGCTCGCTGTGGGAGCCGAAGGCCTCACGAGGGTTGAACACGTCCGCGCTCTGCCCGTCCTCGCGCAGGGTGAGGTCGAGGTGGTGCTCGCGCAGGAAGGCGCGCAGGTCGGGGCTCGCGAGGTGGTTGCGGCCGGGCCCCTCGGCGTCGGCGAGGTCGAAGGAGTCGATGCCCAGCTGGTTCGGCATCGTCACGTAGTGGTCCTCGGGCACGCGCCGCGCGATCCAGTGGTGCCCGCCGACCGTCTCGAGCCACCAGATGTCCTCGGCGTCGCTGAACGCGATCCCGTTCATCTCGTAGGTGCCGTGCTCGGCCAGCAGCGCCCCGAGCCGCTCCACGCCCTCGCGGGCCGAGCGGATGTAGGGCAGCACGAGGGTCACGAGATCCTCCTCGCCGAAGCCGCCCGGCTGGCCCCCGCGGCGCTCGACCAGCGGATCCGCGCCGAGCACGCGCGGGTTCGAGGTGATCGTCTCGGTCGCGCTCATCGCGACGTTCGCCGCGTTGATCCCGGCGCAGCCCCAGATCCCCTCGTCCGGCAGGGCGTTCGGGATCGCGGTGTAGCGCAGCGGGTTCTCGGGCAGCTCGATCGTGCGCCCGCCGAGCACGGAGGTGTAGGTGCGCGGCTGGTCCTCGGGACGCACCACCACGGCGCGCTTCGGATCGAAGCTGCCGGCCGAGGAGTCCTCGGTGCGGGCGACGAGCGGGGAGCCGTCGGCGCTCGCACGGCGGCCGACGAGGAGGGTGGTGCAGGGCATGGGCGGGTGGCTCCTGGGGCGCGGGGACGGTGTGCGTTCTCCACCGTAGAACTGCTCCCGACATAGGGTGGTCCGCACCATGGTGCCGTGTCCGGCGGCACCGATGCGTCGTGGGGGAGCGGAGCAACGATGAGACGGCGACGCAAGGGACGAGCACGATTCTCCCGGAGCGAAGGGGCGTCCCTGTTCCTGGAGCTGTTCGACCTCATCGCGGGCGTGGCACAGCTCCTGTGGCGCCTGCCGTTACTGATCCTGCGCCTGTTCAGCTGAGCGTGCAGAGTCGCGGGGTAGTGCGCACAGCGGGCCCGCCCGTCAGGCGCTGCCCTCCGTGAGGCTCGCCATCGGCAGCCAGTCCGCGCCGAGCAGCTGCGCGACGCCGGAGAGGCCCTCGGTGTCGCCGCCGACGGTGTCGGAGGCGGCGGCGATCCGCTCCACCATCACCTTGCTGACCTGCTCCTCGACGGTGTCCTCGGCGTAGGCGATGTGCCAGGGGGAGACCTGGTGGTCGCGATGGGTGCGGCCGGTAACCTGCCGGCCCGCGATGCCGGAGAAGCGGGCCTGGTGGAAGATCCCGACGCGCGGCGCCGTGCTCGCCCACTGCCCGCCGGGGAGCATCTCGCCGGCGTGGAGGCTGATCGAGGCGACGGTGGTGAACACGCATACCTTCGCCTTCCCGGTCTGGAAGCGCAGCCGCTGCTCCTCGACGTCGAAGCGGTCCCGGCCAAAGATCGTCGCGACCTCGATTCCGGCGTCCTGCAGGCGCTCCGTGATCGGGTCCGCGGCGGTGGTCACGAACTCGACCGAGCACGCGACCTGCCGCTCCGCCTCGACCTGCTGCGCGATCCACTGCACCGTCGAGTCCACGCGGAGCAGTCCCGCCTTCTGCCGGAAGCGCAGCAGCGCCGCCCGACCCTTCGCGGTGTTGCGGCCGCGCCGGGCGAGGTCCATCTCGCGGCAGAACTCGCCCCACTCCGCCTCGTAGGCCTCGCGCTCCACCGGGGTCAGCGCCACCGGCATCCCCGAGATCGGCACCGGCCCCCACGGCGCGGCACGGTGCAGCATCGCGGCGGGCTCGTCGTCCGTCAGCCAGCTGCGCACCCGCGCGAGATCCTCCGCCCGACGGACCGGATCCGTCGTCCAGGTCGCGCCGTAGCGGCCCTTCTCCAGCCCGATCCCGTGCCGCTCGAGTGCCGAGGTGAAGGTGTTCGCGGGCTCCTTCGCCGTAGCCCAGGCGGTCATCGGCTCCCCGTGCGCCTGTGCGTAGGCGGGGGCGAGATAGGGCAGCTCGAGCGGGGTGTGGCCCGGCGTGGCGGTCGTCGCGATGACGAACGGCGCCGCGTCGTGCGAGCGGGTGTGCCCGGAGATCCGCGACCACAGCTTCCACCGCTTCGTGGTGGTGCGGCGCAGGGCGTGCGCCTCGTCCGCGATGATCACGTCCCAGTCGTGGCCTGCGACCTTCTCCAGCCGGTCCCAGGTGATCACCACCCACTCCAGGCCGCTGTCGCCGAGGGCGGTGATGGTGCGGCACCAGTGCCCGATTGTGATCGCCGCCGGCCGGTCCGCGACCACCAGCACCCGCTCCGCGCCGCGCAGATCGCCGACGGCGGACGCGCCGAGCACGGCGGAGATCGTCTTGCCGACGCCCGGCTCGTCGGCCAGCAGGAACATCCGCCCGCCCGCCTCCGCACGGGCCGCGATCGCGTCGGCCGCCTCGTACTGGTTCTGCCGCGGCTCGAAGCCGTCGGTGGGCGCCGGGAGCTCGGCGGGGGAGCCGGGGTTGTGGAGGTTCTCCAAGAAGCGGCCCAGCGTGTGCGGGCCGGGGGAGTAGGGCGCGAGATGGTCGGGGAGCGTCCGGCCGACGTGCACGTGCATCTTCACCGCGGGATGCCAGGAGGCGCCCTCGACCTGCGTGCCGTAGGGGACGTCGAGGATCCACAGCCGCTCGCCGGGGCCGACGAAGGGGAGCTCGCGCGGAGCGTGGCGGGAGGTGCTCGATGAGCGACGACGTGAGGACCTGCGGCGGCGAGTGGAGGGGGAGCGGCGGGAGGTGGGCACCGCTCGAGGTTAGCGGGGCGCGGCGGCGGGTGCTTCGCTGCTCGGCGTGCTCGCGGGCGCCTCGACGGCGATCCGCGCTACCGAGTGGTTCCTGCAGGACGCGCAGGTCGTGGCGTTCCCGTGGCACTGGGCAGATGCCGGTGAGAAGGTGGGTGTCCGCACGACCCCATCTCAGGAGGTTCGGACATGAGCAGCACCCCGCTGTACCACCCCGATGACGACGAGGCGAATCCCCACCCGGAGGACCAGGGAATTTCCCACCAGGGTGGCTCGGAGGACTCCGCCGACGCGGGCTCGTCGCGATCCTCCCAGGACGCCGCTTCCTCGGACACCGATCTCGACGAGCTGAACGACGAGGGCGTCGGCGGCACGGTCGGCTCGAAGGACACCTTCGAGCCGGAGGAGTCCGACGCCTCCCGCAATGCCGGAAGGGGCAACTCGCCGAAGGCATGAGGCCCGCCCGCTGGGAGCGACGTTGATCGCTCACAGCGGTGCGCGCCGCACCGGCCGCGGCTGTCCCTCGGACGGCGAGGAGCGGGCCGGAATCGACTAGTCGTACAACTTCACCGAGCACGGGGCGACTGGAACTCGTGCCTGAGTCCGGCCCGAAGGCGTCGAAGGAGATGGCGATGCATGCGGCGATGTACCGGCGGTTCGGCGCCGGAGTCGTCGTCCACACCCATTCGTTCCTCGCGGTGCAGGCCTCCTGCCTGCCCCCGTGGGCGGAGCACTGCGCCGTTCCTCCCTATGCGCCGTACTTCGCGATGACCATCGGGAACCTCCTGCTCAGCCCCTATCGGCACCCGGGCGACCCGACGCTAGGAGATCTGCTCGACGAGAGGGAGCTGGACTTCCGCGCGGCCCTCCTGGCGCACCACGGGCTGATCCTGTACGCCGAGACAGTCGATGCGGCGATCGTCGCGACGGTCGAGATCGACGAGGCGTGTCGGCTTGCCGTCAGCCTCGCGCCCTCGAGGAAGGTGTCCAGCAGGTCCACGTCCTCGGGCAGCTGCTGCGGGGCGTTGCGCTCGAGCTCGGTGAGCTCCCTGACCAGCGGCGCGGTGAGCACCCAGAAGTCCGTCGGGACTTCCGAGCGCAGTGCGGGGCGCAGCATCTGGATCAGGGGGTTCTCCGTCGGCTGCTCGAAGGCCGCCGTCTGCTGGGCGGGCGCTGACGCGCGTCGCGTGGCGTGACGGTTCCGGCGCTGGCGGGCGGCACCCTGGCCGAGCGGGCTGTGGTCGCGGTGGCGTCGGCTCATGGGGGTATTCCATCAGCTCGGCCACCGCCTCGACCAGCAGCAGTCCGACCGGTACCTCGAGATGTCGGGCGCTCGTGAGGCGGCGACCATGTCGATCCCCGAGACCATGACCGCCGTGCAGCTGCACGGCCACGGAGGCCCGGACCAGCTGGTCTACTCCGACCACCGCCCCGCGCCCCGCTCAGCGCGTCCCCTCGGCGATCTGGAAGCGCAGGATCGCGGCGATGGCGTCGGCGAGCTCGGTGTCGACGAGGCCGACGGCGGCGCCCGTCCGCACGGCGCCGCCCAGGTGGGCGGCCTCCTCTCTCGCGGACCGGTCCTCCTCGAGCAGCAGCATCTCGATGGCGCCCCTCTCGGCGGCTTGCGCGACGGCCTCGGATCCCTCGACCGCGAGGCTGTGGGCCTTCCCGGCCTCGAACCGCTCGCGGTGCTCCCGCGCCCGGTCCTCGCTGATGCCGGCCGCGAGTGCGCGCAGCTCGTCGGCGAGGGCCTCCTCGGCCCCGTCGTCGGAGATCCCTCCGGCCTGCACCTCCGCGTAGTGCTGCTGCAGGTTCGCGGGCAGCTCGTCCCGGAGCGTCGTGCGTCCCTGCACCTCGCCGGCGAGCACCACCAGATCCGGCCTGCGCCGGGTCGCGGAGTCCTCGAGGTGCTCGGCCACCTCGCGGAGGTTCTGCTTGGCGACCTCGTCGGCACGGCGCTGGATCTGCTTGTGGGACAGCGCGCCCTCCCGGGGCTTGTCCACGGTACCCGAGTCATCGGCCACGACGGTCTCGTCCTCCGGCTCGGGGACGTCGCTCTCGGAGACCGTCAGGTCGCGGATCACGGCGCCGTGCTGGTCCGCGACGGCCACCAGCATCGAGACGGAGCGTGCGCGCTCGCGGAGGTAGGCGCCGAGCTCCGGCTCCTGCGCCAGGTGCGCCGCGTCGCCGGCGCCGAGCGCGGCATCCCACGGGGCGTCCAGACGCACCGCGGACGCGTCGGCGACGAGCACCCGCCCGGAGGACTGCACCTCCCCGGCCTCCTCGCCGAGGACGGCCCGGTCGAGAGCCTCGAGCGCCTCCTCGCCGGCGCCCTGGGCGACCAGGTCGCGGCGGAGCTCCTCCCATCGCAGCCTCACCTGCTGGGCCGAGTCCTCCGCGGGAGAACGCGCCTCCAGGTAGACGGTCGCGAACGGCGGCCGACCCTCGTACAGACTGCGCATCTCGTCCAGTTCCACGGTCCCTCCTCTGTTCGGCGGGGCGATACGTGGCGGGCCGTCGGCGCGGCCGACGGGGCCGTTCCGCCTATCGCCAGGACACTCCCGCACGCTACGGACGGCGCGTTCGCGAGGTCAACGGACGCAGGCGGGGGTTGACCGCCGCGAGTCCGACCGTGCCGGCCGGCGGTGGGGCCCGCCGCCGCGCGGCTCGGCCCTGCCGCCCCGCGGCTCAGCCCCGTCGACCGGTGCGCCCGTCGGCCCCGTCGGCCCGGGGCGCACCGGCTCGGCCCGTGCGCACCGGCTGGCGTCACCCTGTGACACCCTGGCGCGATGTCACGCCCCATGCAGGTCTCCGACAGCATCGAGATCGACGCCCACCCGATGACGATCTACCGCCAGCTCGCCGACCCCTCCCGGATGGGCCGCTGGAGCCCGGAGAACCTGGGCACGGCCGCGCCGAGCTGCGGCCCCCTCACGGTGGGCGACGGGTTCGTGGGTCGCAACCGGCGCGGCCCCGGCCGATGGTCCACCGCCTGCACCGTGATCGCCGCCGAGCCGGGGGAGAGGTTCGCGTTCAGGGTGAACCGGATCGGTCTGCGTCGGCCGCTGCTGCGCGGCGCGATCGCGACCTGGAGCTACACCCTCGAGCCGGTGGGCGCGGGGCGCTGCCGCGTCACCGAGACCTGGCAGGACGACCGGACCGGGTGGTCGGACGCCTGGGCGGCGCGGTTCGACCGACTGGTCACCCGCGGCAGCACCTTCGATCAGTTCCAGGCGGGCAACATCCGCCGCACCCTGGAGCGGCTGAAGGCTGATCTGGAGGCCTGAGCCTCGCGGGCGAGGCGCCGGCCCGTCGGCGGGGCTTGCGCAGCGGTGCCGCCGGATACCCTGCCCCTTCAACGCCGAGCAGCCGCCCGCCCCGCTCCCGCACCCCGCCGCCGCAGATCTGCTCCTGTTCGTCAGTTTCCTCGAGGAGACCACGAGGTGGCGCAAGAGCCCGCTGGGCGGCTACCAGGCAGGGCAGCTGCTGATCGTGCTCGCGTACTCCACTCAGGAGGATTGAGGGCCAGGGAACGTGCTGCCGTAGCGGTGAGGGCGCTGGCCGCGACCTCCTGGTGGGCACCAAGAATTGGTGCCCTCGGCCCGTTGCGCGGAACACCGCTACCGGTCCCTTCGTTGTCGACTGTTCCTATTCGCAGCTTCCGCAGACACCGGTCGCGGGGAGCTGGATGAAGCAGTTCGGGCAGGTTGCGAGGGCGCGTTGGGGCGTCCTGTCACTCACTCTTCCGTGGGCTCTGTCCGGTCGGCTCGGCGTGGGCGGGAGGGTGGGTCGGTCGGCCATCCTTCGTCGTGCATGGCCCGGAGTCGTCGGATCGACGAGGGCGGCCGAGAACTCACCGGTCACTTCGTCCAGGTCGATGATTCTCATCATCAGGTGCTGCTCGGGATACCGTCCTGCGATCTTCAGAGGGGTCTCCTCGGGATCGCGTGCAGTGACCCAGATGACGTGACAGAGAGAGTCACAGTTGTCGCGGGCGATCCGCAGATTCCGGATGCGCTCTTGGTTTCCCGGTTTCGAGGACCAGGTCGCTAAGGCGGGGTCGCCGAAGAAGTTGACCGACCCGTCGGCGTCCACCTCGTGTTCCCACATCGTGATGGTGACCTTCTTTGAATCGGGGCTCACAGCGGACCAGGACCACCTGGGATTTGCGGGAGCTGAGTCGAAGAACGCGAACGCCTCGGCGAGAGTAGTGGTCTCCATTGTGCCTGCTCCTACGTGGCGGGAACTCTGACTCTGATCAATCTACCGATGTGTCTCGGACGGGGTGCGCGGTCAGGTACCGGGATCCGCGCTCGGCGGTCGAGTGCTCTGATCGCTGCCGTCCCTCGCCGCTGAAGGCTCCTTGGAGATGGAGTCTGTCGTCGCAAGGCTTTCACCCAGCACGCGAGCCTTCTCCTCTGCCATCAGCCGCTTCTCGATGGCGATCTCCCCGGCTTCGACGGCATCCCTATCGGCATCCTTCGTAGCCGACTCGCGGGCATACTCGTCGAAGATCCTCGTCTTCTCTCCGAGCAGTTCGACGATGCGCGGATCGATCCCCTCATCGGACAGAAGGCGGTGAACCTGTACGGATCGCTTCTGTCCCATGCGGTGCGCTCGAGCGATGGCCTGCACTTCGAGCGAGGGCTTGAGCTGGGGCTCGCAGAGCACCACGACAGAGGCTGCCTGAATGTTGAGGCCCTCGCCTCCGGCTTGGATCTGGGACAGAAGAACGCCGGCTTTGGGTGAGTCGGAGAATTCGTCGACGATCTCCTGTCGCCGGGCGGCACTCACACTTCCACTGATCGGGCCGTGCACAGGTCCCGGCAGGAGCTCCACCAGCTCGTCGATGACGGTACGGAAGAACGAGAAGACGATGACCTTGCGGCCATTGGCCGTCGCATCGTCGACGATCTCCAGCAGCCGCTCCACCTTGTTCGATTTCCGTCCTGCTTCCATCGCTGCTCGGCGCATGCCCATGAAGTGCCCGTCGGCAACGCGCGAGGTGTAGGCGCGACGATCTGCGTCGGAGAACTCGATCCAGTCCTCGATCTCATTGAGCTCGGGCAGCTCTTTGAGCACGTCCTCCTGGTTGCGGCGAAGGTAGGCCGGTGCGATGTGGCGACGAAATGCTGCTGGCAGCAGACCTTCGGCGGAGTGTGAGAGCGAGGGCGCGAGATAGCTGATGAGCGTGCGGAACTCCTCGAGTCGATTCTCGATAGGAGTGCCGGTCATGAGGACGGCGTGAGATGCGCGCTGGATCTGGGCGACGCTGTGACGGGTTCTCTTCGCCGCGGGGTTCTTGATCTTGTGCGCTTCGTCGACGACGACGGTGTCGAGACGCGGGAAGTCGCGTCGTGCCAGCAGCTGCCCGAGAGTATCGAACGTGGTGACGGCGATGCCTCCGTGGGCTTGCCATTGTGCGGCGGCATGGTCGCGGTCAGCGCCGTGAAGCCTATGTGCGGCAATCGATGACTTCGACTCGATCTCCCGGATCCAGTTCGCGAGGACTGCGGCAGGACAGATCACCAGCGTGTGGCTGCTCCCTGCACGGGTGAGGTGGGCGATGGCGGCCAACGCCTCGACCGTCTTGCCGAGCCCCATCTCGTCCCCGATGATCACCTTCTTCTGACGGACGATGAATCGTGCGGCGAAGTGCTGGTACTGGCGGAGGCTGTCCAGAGTGAGCAGTTCGGTATCCAGCTCGGTGCGTTCGACGAGCTGAATCAGTTCATCCGGGAGGTCGCCGTGCGTGTTCTGCGCGATCCGGTCCTCGTAGCCGAGTTCGGTCAGCAGAGCGAAGTACTCGCTCCCGTGCGCGGCGAAGTCGTCGGTGGAACGCGCGGTCAGCCGTTCTCGTTCTTCAGGGAGCAGGTGCAGGCCGGCGTCCCGATGCGCCGCCCGTCGCGTGAACGACAGCAATGCCTCTCGGAGAATCTCTGACGAGTAGGCGCTGTCGGTGACGAGGAGCGCCGGCGCAGGGCCAGCTTCCGAGGCATACGGCGAATCCGAGGGACGGCGCTGCGTCTCGTTGATGATTCGTTCAGCGAGCTCTGCGCTGTGCATGCTGAAGGCACCATCGTGGTCGGCACCGCGCGTACGCAGCCGGTGATCGAGGACTGCTTTCAGTGCGATCAACAATCGGGGCGTGCCCTTCGCCGGGCCGGCGGTGAGGTCGATTCGGGCTTCGTCCTGCGCCACGGTGCGCAACTTCTCGGCAGTGTTCAGAAGGGTGCTGGCGGTCGACGAGCTGATGCCGTCGACTGCTGTGAGCCGTCCGTGCGTGCGGGAAAGGAGATCGGTGACGGTTCGGATACCTGCCCGTTCGAGTGCGCTCGCCGGGAATCGAGTGAGGGGCACTCGCGAGCGGAAGCGTTCCATGTCGATGTCTGCCAGCAGCGCGGTGGCAGTGGACCTCGCCTGCGCGGCCACTGCAGCATGGACGTCGTGCGTGAGGCTCTCGCCCGCGGCCGCCGTTCGTGCTGTGGAGCGAATAGCGAGAGCGGCGTCGTGCAGCTGTTCGGTGGGCAGGACCACGATGTTCCGTGGTGTGCTCCCCAGGGAGGTGGCTGCAGCATGGCGGATCTGCTCTATCCCGAGTGTCGGCTCGCTCGGACGGGCTGGCCAGGCGCGTTCGATGCCCTGCTTGGCTTCCGGGGTGTTCATGAAGGTGAGATGACGAGTCAGCTCTTCGGTAGCCCGTTCCTGAGTGGTCGAGTCGGCTCCTTGGCCGAAGAGCCGGCGGAAGAAGCCCTGTGGTGCTGCCAGAGGAATCTGTTCGGGGAAGGTGGCGGTCACGAGGCCGAGCCAGTCATCAACTCCGGGATCGACTTCGTCCAGCCGCTGTGCTTCGCTCACGGTGCGCAGCAGCGATGCATCGTCCGGGCGGAGCAGCAGGAGCCGCCCGGAGGCCTGCTCCCTGGTACTGCTCGGATCATCGCGGTCATGCGCATCGAGTTCGAAGGCGCCGGGCACAGACAAGGGAAATGTTCGTGAGGAGATGATCCGGCGCGCGCTCTCGCCAGAACGGCGTGCTGTCTGTCGGGCGGCCAGCAACCGGCCGGCGAACTCGTGTAGCGCGGTGGCGTCGGCGACCAGCTGAGTCCGGGCTGCTCGATCCATGGTGGCCATCGAGCTAGGCCCCGACCAGCCGTGCGAATGCCGCTTCGGTGATGATCGGGATCCCGTAGGAGCGTGCCTTGGCAGCCTTGCCCGACTGGGAGTTCGGGTCGGAGGCCACGACGAGTTTGGTCTTCTTCGTGATCCCGCCGGGAACGTAGCCGAGCTCGCGCGCGTGCTCCTCCCACGCGGAGCGGTCCCGGACCATCGCCCCGGTGAAGACGATCCGGTCGCCGGGAGCGAGATCGATCCCGACTGTGCCCAGACGCAGCGATGCCGCACCCTCCTTCGGATCGGAGGTCCCTGCGCTGGTGGAAGGCTCGACCCGGGAGCGCCGTGTGGCTGCAGCATCGAGGGCCCGGCCGACGTCGGCCGGGCGCAGGCCGAGCCGAGACGCGATCCGAGCAAGCTCGGCGTGCTCTTCGTCGGTGACGATGTCGTCCTCAAATGCGACCTCAGCCATGGCCTCGAGGTAGCGGGCATGGAGGTCGAGCACTGCGCCGCGCGTCAGGCCGAGTCCGGAGGCGACCTCCACCAGTTCGTCCTTCTCGTGCTCGGCGAGCACGCCGTCCAGCAGCGCGCGTTCGAGGGTCTCCAGGTACGAGTCGACGCGTGCGTCCGCAGTGCGGGGCATGCGCGAGAGGATTCGGTCGAGCCAGCTATCAGGCCGCGCGGATAGTGCGGCTTCCCGGGGCAGCAGGCGTGCGGTCGACGTTCCGACGGGGGCCGGCCACGTCACTCTCGCTCCGTAATCGAGCTGGCCCTGCCACGGGAGGGCGCCGGCACCTTCGGCAAGGGAGAGGTAGTGCGTGAGGAGACCAGCGGCAGCGCGTGCGTCCGCGAGGGCCGAGTGCGCCTCGACGAGCTCGACGCCGCATGCAGCGCAACAGTCGGCGAGCTTCCGGGACGGGGCTTCGAGGAAGACGCTCGACCACTGCATGGTGCACAGCCCTGTGAGGGGCAGCTGAGACGGGGCGACGCCGGCCCGCAGCAGCTCCGCTTCGAGAAATCTCAGATCGAAGGGGGCGTTGTGGGCGACGATCGTCCGGCCCTGGAGGCTCTGCAGCACGGTGCCGGCGAGATCTGCGAAGCGCGGCGCGTCCGCGACGGTGGTTGCGGTGATCCCATGGACGTGAGAATTGCTGATATCGCGGCCGGGGTTCACGAGCGAGGCCCACTCGCGTTCGATCTCTCCAGTCTCGTCGACCTCGACAACTCCGATCTCCAGGATCCGATGATGCTTCTCCGGCGAGAACCCAGTGGTCTCGAGGTCGATGACTGCGTAGCCCGGCACGGAGTTTCCCTTCTGTCAGCCTGTGGTTACTGGGATCCTTGCATCACCAGGGGACAGATGATGGGGGAACCAGGTTTCGAGGTGATCACGTAGCGACTCGTGCGGGGAAAGACATGGGTGGGGCACAGATCGGCTCGGTCGGGGTCCCGGGCCAGTTTTCGCCGTCGAGCCGGCCCGCACGGAGATATGAAGGGAACATGAAGCGGCGAGTCCGGAGTGGTCCTCAGGGCCGGCTTGGCCATCGAGGTGGTGGATGCATCACTCCGCCGGCTTGACGACCTTCATCCCGCCGGTACCGGGCTCCAGCTCGAGGACGGTCTGATCGGACTCGGAGAGGATGGGGATCCCGTCGGGGGCGGAGTGGAGCATGCGAGACAGCAGACTGAAGCTCGTGCGCGCTGTGAGGGTTCCCTTGCCGGCGAAGGCGACGGGGACCTTGCTGGAGTCGAGCTGCATGACGCTGAGATCCTCGAGCAGCCGCACGAGCCGAGACTGGTTCTCCGCGATATCGGAGAGCTCGCTGCGCAGCACGCCCTCGATGTGCGAGAGGGAACGGTGGGGATTCGAGAACTCGGCAGCCACCTTCTCCAAGACCACCACGCGGGCCCGGAGGGCGAGAGCCTCGTAGGTCTGGGCGACCATCCGCTCGAAGTCCACAGTCGGATCGTCTCGCTTTCCCACCAGCTCTTTCAGCAGATCGGGGGCGTACACACGGTCCGCATCGGCGTGCTTGGCGACCGCACCGGACCAGCGGTCGAGGCGGCTGATGTAGCTGTTGGTCAGCGTGTCGAGCTCACCGAAGGCATGAGAGGCGGAGGAGATGGAGGGGATGCTCGCCTGGTCCAACAGGTAACCGGCGACCTTGCTGGCCTGACGGCTTGCAGTCGCGAGGATCGACCGCTCCTCCTGGTCTGCCCTGCTCTGCAGATCCACCAGCACTCTGGAGATGGACTCGAGCTTCTTGTTCATCTGATGCTGCGCGAGCATCTCGGCGGAGACCGCCAGGCCGACTGTGGCAATGAGCGGGCCAGCAGCAACAGTAGCGCCCGCGCCCGCGGCGACGGGGATCAGCCGGGCTTGACCTGCGATCTTCGTAGAGTTCGCCCCACGTACGAGTCCTCTGAACCCTCCGCCTACGGCGGGAACGAGATCCCGCGCAATCGCGCCGGTGGGAGTCACTGCACGGTAGAGGCCCTGGTAGGTCTCGGAACGGCTGAACTGCGCCGTGACCTGGCTGATCGCCTTGGCGAATGCGCCGGACCCTTGCGCCACCATCCCGGACGATGCGCTCTTCTGTGGCGTGGGGACATGATCGATGAGGAGCGCATCGCGGTTCAGAAGCATGCGGAGCGCCATCTCTGTGCTCGGCTCCGTCGTCAGCGGGATGAGCGGAACGATGACAGCTTCTTGCGAGGAATCCACAGTCTCTCCAGTCCTGAGTCGTTGGACGCATCTTCTCATCCGACTGTGACGGTCAAGAGCCTTGTGCACCGGTGCTCCCAGATCTGCCGGACACGGAAGGGTCCTTCGGGCGAAGCTATCCCTGAGCAGGTTCGCAGCTCCAATGCGCCGCAGTCACAAGGGAGAACACCATGCCGATCCTGAAGTTCACTCCGCCCTCAGTCGGCGGTATCGAGCCGATACCCGTCGAGGACGGAATCGCCCGAGTGAGGGCGTACTGCACATCCCCCACAAGCGGATGGCATACGTACGACCGGCCTGCCT
Organism: Brachybacterium sp. SW0106-09; assembly: GCF_001293905.1. NCBI lineage: Bacteria > Bacillati > Actinomycetota > Actinomycetes > Micrococcales > Dermabacteraceae > Brachybacterium > Brachybacterium sp. SW0106-09. Next base: position 182 of record NZ_BCAK01000024.1, on the reverse strand, counting down.
GTGCGGCCCGCGAGCACGGGGTATTCGATGACGTCTCTCCCTGGTCGTTCCTCTGGGCCGAGATGCTCAACGGGCAGCCTCGAGCCCGGGACGTCGTGGGCTTCGACAGGCAGGTACGGAACAGGATCGCTCAGGGGGTATCAGGCTCTTCAGAGTTGAGTGTGGGCGCGCCGGTGGAGCGG
>NZ_BCAK01000023.1:0-62716 GCF_001293905.1 Brachybacterium sp. SW0106-09 | reverse complement strand
CTCGACCTGAGGTGTTGCGTCCACCAGTTGAATCCACCCTGGCTCCCGCGGTCCGAATGTACGGTACACACAGCAACATCTCCACGGTGGGATGTGACGTTGGGTGTTCATCACGAGGCGGACCTTCATCCGGTCGCTGATCGAGTAGCCAACGATCCGGCCGGAGAACACGTCCTTGACTGCGCAGAGGTAGAGTTTGCCCTCGTTGGTCGAGTGTTCCGTGATGTCAGTCATCCATAGTTCCCTGACATCATCGGCGGCGATATCGCGTTGGACGAGGCCATCGTGGGGCGGTCAGGGCGACTGCCGCTCTAGCCCCGCTTCTTCCCGAAGGCCAAGAACCACTGGTTGTCCCGGCAAATCCGCCACACGGTCCGCCGACACATCACCTCCCCGGCGACCGCAGCCTCGTCCGCCAGAGGTCGATAGCCGAAGGTCCGATCGTCGGGGTGCTCGTTGAACAGGGCGTTGGCGCGGTAGGCCTCGACCAGCTCAGCCTCGGTGACCTGCTGATTCCGCCAGCGGTAGTAGGGTCGGCGAGAGCCCTTCAGGGCCCGAAGGGGCACCGCGACAGGAATCCCGTCGCCAGCGAAGCTCGCTCACGAGCAGGCAGAACCTATTCCCGGCAGGTTCGCCTGGGAGAGGTAGGCCGCGACGTGGCGGAGGATCTCGTTCTGCTGCTCGAGCTACCGGTTCCAACGACGAAGGTCGCGCAGTTCGCTCGACTCTTCCCGAGTCCTCCCCGAACGGTTTCTATCCTCGACATCGGCCTGGCGCACCCAGTTCGTCAGGCAAAACTCGGGGATCCCGAAGTCGTGAGGGATCTGAGAAAGCTTCTAGCCAGGTTCACGATTCTTCCCGACGCGCAGGACCTTGTCACGGAACTCCTGGAGATAGGGCGCAGGCATGATGTACATCCTTCCCTGCGATGCTGCTCAGCGCCACAGATGATGTGCCACCCACGTGCACCAGTCCCCTTCGTCGCGATCTTGACTCCGTCCTTACCGGAACGGGCCACCCGCACGAGATGTGCGTGGAGCTCTACCGGGCAGGGAGCGGGCGTAGTGCAAACCCCTCCAAGCGATCCAACAGGGAAGCCAAAACAGATGTCACCTATCAGTGAAAGTACCCCGAAAAGCAGTCAGTGGGCATGCTGGCCCCGCGAGAACTCGAGCACCCAGAGAAGGATGCCGTAGATCGCGAAGATGACGCCGAAGGCGAAGATCCACCAGCCGGCGGCGACGCCAAGGAAGCAGAGACCCGCTCCGACCGCAGCCCACAGCGGCGCCCAGCTGTAAGGGCTGAAGCTGCCCTGCACACCGGCGTCCGCCTCGACCTCGCCATACATGTCCTCTGAAGGGCCCAGGTCGTTCTTGCGCACCGCGAGGCTCATAGCCATCCCGATCATGAACGCCAAGCCCGTAAGAGCAACCATCACAGGGAAGCCAACCGTCTCAACGCCTAGCGGATCGAAGGTACCGGTAAGCAGTCCGTAGGCAATCGTGACGGCCAGGAAGAAGGCGCCCAGGATCCAGAAGATCTTTGCGGTTGCTCTCATGTCAGTTCGTCCTCGGGTTCTTGGCGGGCTCCTCCGCGAGCATGTGGTCCTGCAGCGCGACCTCGGGGTGATGGAGGTCGAAGGCAGGGCGCTCGGAGCGCACGCGGGGCAGCGAGTGGAAGTTGTGGCGCGGCGGCGGGCAGGACGTCGCCCACTCGAGCGAGGCGCCGTAGCCCCACGGATCGTCGACCTCGACCTTCTTCCCCTTCAGGTGGGTCAGGACCACGTTGAGGAGGAAGGGCAGGGTGGAGACGCCCATGATGAACGCGCCGACGGTCGAGATCTGGTTCATCCAGTCGAAGCCGTCCTCGGCGAGGTAGTTCACGTACCGACGCGGTGCGCCGGACACGCCCAGCCAGTGCTGGATCAGGAAGGTCATGTGGAAGCCGATGGTCAGCAGCCAGAAGTGGAGCTTGCCGATGCCCTCGCTGAGCTTGTAGCCGAACATCTTGGGCCACCAGAAGTAGAAGCCCGCGAACATCTCGAAGACCACGGTGCCGGCCATCACGTAGTGGAAGTGGGCGACCACGAAATAGGTGTCTGAGAGGGGGAAGTCGAGCACCGGCGAGGACAGGATGACGCCGGTCAGGCCGCCGAAGATGAAGGTGGTGAGGAAGCCGAGCGTGAACAGCATCGGCGTCTCGAACGTGAGCGAGCCCCGCCACATCGTGCCGACCCAGTTGAAGAACTTCACGCCCGTGGGCACGGCGATGAGCATCGTCATGAAGGCGAAGAAGTCCAGCATGACCGCGCCGGTGGTGTACATGTGGTGCGCCCACACGGTCACCGACAGCGCCGCGATCGAGATCGTCGCGCCCACCAGGGTCTTGTAGCCGAAGATCGGCTTGCGCGAGAACACCGGGATGATCTCCGAGGCGATGCCGAAGAAGGGCAGTGCGAGGATGTACACCTCGGGGTGGCCGAAGAACCAGAACAGGTGCTGCCACAGGATCGGACCGCCGTTGGCGGGGTCGAAGATGTTCGCGTCGAAGCGGCGGTCGGCGCCGAGCGCCAGCAGGGCCGAGGCGAGCGTAGGGAAGGCCATGAGCACCAGCACACCGGTGATCAGGGCGTTCCAGGTGAAGATCGGCATGCGGAACATGGTCATGCCGGGCATGCGCATGCAGATGATCGTGGTGATGAAGTTGACCGCGCCCAGGATCGTGCCGAAGCCCTGCAACGCCAAGCCGAAGACCCACAGGTCACCGCCCAGGCCGGGCGAGAACGTCGTGTCCGACAGCGGCGCGTAGGCGAACCAGCCGAAGGACGCGGCACCCTGCGGGGTGAGGAAGCCCGCCACCACGATGAGCGAGCCGAACAGCGTGATCCAGAAGGCGAACATGTTCAGCCGCGGGAAGGCCATGTCCACGGCGCCGATCTGGAGCGGCACGAGGTAGTTCGCGAAGCCGTTGAACAGCGGCGTGCCGAACATCAGCAGCATGATCGTGCCGTGCATGGTGAACAGCTGGTTGTACTGGTCCTTGGAGACCACGACCTGCAGCCCGGGCTCCCACAGCTCGGTGCGGATGCCGAGCGCGAGCAGGCCGCCGAACGCGAAGAACGCGAACGCCATGCCCATGTACATCATGCCGATCAGCTTGTGATCGGTGGTGGTCAGGAGCTTGAAGAACTGGCTCCCCAGGTTGGTGGGGCGCTCCTCCTGGAACCGCGCGGGCGCCGTGGTGCTCGGCGAGGCGGTGACGTCGGTGCTCACTGGTCGTCTCCCTCGTTGCCGCGGGTCGCGGTCTCCTCGGTGTAGCGAGGACCGGCGTCGTCAACCTTCTCGCGCATGCTCCACTCCTCCTCGTTGCGGTTGAGGTCCACGCCGAGCTGGCCCTCATTGCCCTGCTGGCGCAGCTCCTCCATGTGCGCGTCGTAGTCCTCCTGGGACACGACCTTCAGCGTGAAGAGCATGTCCGAATGGTACTCGCCGCACAGCTCGGCGCACTTGCCGGAGTACTCGCCGATGCGTGTCGGCGTGACCTGGAAGCTCGTGGTGCGCCCCGGGATCATGTCCTTCTTGTACAGGAAGTCCACGACCCAGAACGAGTGGATGACGTCGCGCGAGTCGAGGCGGAACTCGACGGTCTGGTCGACGGGCACCCACAGCACGGGCAGCGACTCCTCGGCGCCCGGTTCGCCGGTGGCGAAGGACTGCACCCCAGCGGGCTCGTGGACGTTGTCGTCGACGTAGTTGAAGTCCCAGCTCCACTGCTTGGCGACGACGTTGACGGTCACATCAGGCTCGGCGACGTGCATCTCCACCTCGCGCGTATCTCGCTGGGTGAAGTAGAAGAGCGTCAGCACCATCACCACGGGCACGAGGGTGAACATCAGCTCGAGCGGCACGTGGTAGCGCAGCTGGATCGGGAAGCCCTTGTCGTTCTTCCGGCGGCGGTAGGCCACCGCGCACCAGATGGTCAGGCCCCAGATGATGAGGCCGACGAGGATCAGCACGGACCAGGAGCCGACCCAGAGGTTCGTGATCCTCTCGGTCTGGTTGGTGACCTCCTGGCCGTCGTCGGGGCCGGGGAGGAACCCGCGCTGCTGCGCCTGGGTGCAACCGGCGAGGACCAGTGTGGCCAGGGCGAGGCCGGCTGCCGCTGCGCGGCGGCCGCGCCGCGCGCGCTTGGGGACCTGGGGGATCACAGGGAATGACCTTCCGCTCGTCGTCTCCTGCCCTCGTCGCCGACCCGGACGGAGGATCCGGGGCGGCTCCGCGGCGCGGAGCTGGTACTGACGTGGGCTGAACACACCCACAGTGCCGCGCCCGCCCCTGAGGAGCGAGCCGTGGCGGACCCGGGAAGGCCCGTCACTTGACGGCACCTCGTCATCATACGGCGTCCGACGGGTGGTGCGGGCACTTCGACCCACCGTGGACCTCCCCTTTCGCGGCGCCGTGACCGGTCCGTGATCTGCACGTCGCGACGATCACACCCGCAGCGCCCCGGGAGGGCGGGGTCACCGGGCGCGGAGCGCATGCGGAAGGGCCCGGGCCACGTCGTCAGGACGTGGCCCGGGCCCTTCGGCGCGGCGGGGCGGGACTCAGGAGAAGGAGTCGCCGCAGGCGCAGGAGCTGCCCGCGTTGGGATTGTCGATCGTGAAGCCCTGCTTCTCGATGGTGTCGGAGAAGTCGATGACGGCACCGCTGAGGTAGGGGCTGCTCATCTTGTCGACGATCACCTCGACGCCCTCGAAGTCGACGACCTGGTCGTCGTCCATCAGGCGCTCGTCGAAGTAGAGCTGGTAGATCAGCCCGGAGCAGCCGCCGGGCTGCACCGCGATCCGCAGGCGGAGGTCGTCACGGCCCTCCTGCTCCAGCAGGCTCGTGACCTTCTGCGCGGCGCCGGACGTGAGGGTGACGCCGTGCGCCGCGGCGGGACGCTCGGTGGTGGTCGTGGTCATGCGGTCCTCCTCGAAGCTCGATTCCGTCCAGGATACGCCCCGGCCGCCGGGAACGGGGAGGACCGTCGGCGGCGAGCCGCCTCACGTCCCTGCATCGGCCGACGGGGACAGCCCCGGCCGGTGGGCGCGGAGCCGCTCCCCTCCCGACCGCCGTCACAGCGCGCCGCGGAAGAGCGCCACCAGGATCACGCCCGCGTACCCGAGGAGCACGCCGGCGATCGCGCCCGTGGCGCCGTCCCGGCTGCGGCCCCTGAGCACGAGCGAGACGGCCGCCACGATCACGCCGAGGACCACGAGCGCGCCCCACCCCAGCAGGAAGTAGCCGGAGAAGAAGCCGATCGCGAGGCCCAGCACCAGCAGCGGGATCATCAGCGGGGAGACCGGCGCGGGCTGCTGCCCGCTCCCCCGGCCGGCCCCGGCGCTCTGGCGGCCCGGTCCCTGGCCGCTCATGCCCCGTCCCCGTCGCGGATCTGCGAGGTGCTCTCCGCGAGCGCGCCGGCGCCGCGCAGCAGCAGCGCCTCGGCCAGGCAGACCTTCGCGAACTCCCCGAGGTGGAGGGACTCGTCGATGCCGTGAGCACGGGACTCGGGGTCCTCGACCCCCGTGACCAGCACCTCGGCCTGCGGGAAGACCTCGAGCAGGTCGGCGATGAACGGGATGGAGCCGCCGAGCCCGGTGTCCACCGCCTCGGTGTCCCAGGCTCGTGCGAAGGAGCGGCGGGCGAGGTCCATCGCGGCCGAGCTCTGCGCGGCGCTGAAGGGGCGGCCCAGCTCTCCGCGGTGGATCGTGACCTTCGCCGTGGACGGGGCGTGGGACTCGAGGTGGGCGGTCAGCGCCTCCATGGCGCGCTCGGGGTCCTCGCCCGGCGGGATCCGCAGCGACACCTTCGCGCGGGCCACGGGCACGAGAGTGTTCGACGCGTCGCGCACGGAGGGGGCGTCGATGCCGATCACCGACAGCGCCGGACGGGTCCACAGTCGCGCGGTCAGCGGCCCCTCGCCGGAGAGCTCGGCCCCCTCGACGACGCCGGCGTCGCGGCGGTAGTCGGCCTCCTCCATCTCGACGCTCGGGCCCTCAGCGCGGCGCAGCCCTTCGACGGCGACCGTGCCGTTCTCGTCGTGCAGAGTGGCGAGCAGGCGGCTGAGCTGGGTGAGGGCGTCGAGCACGGGGCCGCCGAAGAGGCCGGAGTGGACGGCGTGGTCCAGGGCCCGCACCTCGACCACGAGGTCGACCAGTCCGCGCAGGCTCGTGGTCAGGGCGGGGGTGCCCACCGCCCAGTTCGCGGAGTCCGCGACGATGATGAGGTCCGCCGCGAGCGCGTCGCGGTGCGCCTCGATGAAGGGACGGAACGTCGGGGAGCCCGCCTCCTCCTCCCCCTCGACGAAGACGCTCACGCCGATGCCGTCGGCCGCGAGCTCCTCCCCGACCAGGCGCAGCGCGGTGACGTGGGCCATGATGCCGGCCTTGTCGTCGGCCGCGCCGCGCCCGTAGAGGCGGCCGTCGCGCTCGACGGGCTCGAAGGGGTCGCTGCTCCAGTCGGAGACCTCGCCGGTGGGCTGCACGTCGTGGTGCGCGTAGAGCAGCACCGTCGGGCGACCCGGGGCGGCCGGGCTGCGTCCGATGACCGCGGGGCTCCCGCCCGCGACGGACTCGATCTCCACCTGCTCCATGCCGGCGCCGCGCAGCAGCTCGGCGACGGCCTCGGCGCTGCGGCGCACGGGCTCCTGGTCGTACCCCTCGAAGGCGATCGACGGGATCCGCACCAGATCCTTCAGGTCCTCGATCGCGGCGGGGAGCAGGGGATCCAGGCGCTCGCGCAGCGCCTGCACCTCCTCCGGGGACGCGGCGTCGGCGGTGGGCGAGACGGGGTCTTCGTTCAGGCTCATGGCCCTCACGGTACCGCCGCGGCCGGGCGACGGACCCGAGTACGGGGCAGGCCCTCGCAGGGGTCCCAGGCGGCTCCCGTCCCCGTCGCCTAGAATGCCCCGGTGATCTTCCGCAAGTCCGAGCCCCCGCATCCCGCCGAGCAGTCCCCGGCCCCCTCCCGCCCCGGCACCAAGGGTCGCCCCACGCGCACCCGCAAGGAGGCCGAGGCGGCGCGCCGCCGTCCGCTGGTCGTCGACGACCGCAAGGAGGCGCGCAAGCGCGATCGCGAGCGCGCCTCCCAGGAGCGCATGGAGGCGCAGCAGGCGCTGGTGACCGGCGACGAGCGGAAGATGCCGGCGCAGCACCGCGGCCCCGAGCGCCGCTACGTGCGCGACGTCGTCGACTCGCGCCGCAACGTCGCCGAGTACTTCTTCCCGATCGCGCTGGTGTTCATGCTGGTGGCGCTGGTGCTGCCGCTGATCCGTCCGGAGATCACCACCGCGATGAGCACGGGCATGATCGTCGTGCTGTGGGGCGGCATCGCGCTGTGCGTGATCGACAGCCTCGTCCTGCGCCGCTCCCTGCGCGCGAAGCTCACCGAGCGCTTCGGCTCGGTGGGCCAGGGCCTGGTCGGCTACGGGATCATGCGAGCGATCCAGATCCGCCGCTTCCGCCTGCCGAAGCCGCAGATAAAGCACGGCGAGGCGCCTCGCTGAGCGACTCCCCTGGGACCACGAGAACGGCCGACGCGATCACTCGCGTCGGCCGTTCTCGTGTGCAGAGGGCTCAGGCCTTCGGGGAGGCGGTGCCCGTCTCGCCCTGCGGGGCGTCCTTCGCGTAATCCTTCGGCGCGTCCTTCGCGGCCGGCTTCGCGTCGACGCCCGCCTCCTTGCGCTGCTGCGGAGTGATCGGGGCGGGGGCCGCGGTCAGGGGGTCGTAGCCGTTGCCGGTCTTGGGGAAGGCGATGACCTCGCGGATCGACTCCTCCCCGGCCAGCAGCGCCACGATCCGGTCCCAGCCGAAGGCGATGCCGCCGTGCGGCGGGGCACCGAACTGGAAGGCGTCCAGCAGGAAGCCGAACTTCTCCTGCGCCTCCTCGGCGCCGATCCCCATCACCTCGAAGACGCGCTGCTGCACGTCCTGGGAGTGAATGCGGATCGAGCCGCCGCCGATCTCGTTGCCGTTGCAGACGATGTCGTAGGCGTAGGCGAGGGCGCTGCCCGGGTCCGTGTCGAAGGTGTCGAGGAACTCGGGCTTCGGCGAGGTGAAGGCGTGGTGGACCGCGGTCCAGGCGCCGCCGCCCACGGCGACGTCACCGGCCGCGCGGGCATCCGCGGCGGGCTCGAACATCGGCGCGTCGACGACCCACACGAAGGCGTAGGCGTCCTCGTCGATGAGCCCGAGCTTCTCGGCGATCTCGTTCCGGGCCGCGCCGAGCAGGGCACGGGAGCTCTTCGGCTCGCCGGCGGCGAAGAAGACGCAGTCGCCGGGGGCTGCGCCGGTCTTCTCGAGCAGACCCGCCTTCTCCTGCTCGGAGATGTTCTTGGAGACGGGGCCGGTGAGGGTCCCGTCCTCCTGGACGAGCACGTAGGCGAGACCCTTCGCGCCGCGCTGCTTGGCCCACTCCTGCCAAGCGTCGAGCTGGCGACGGGGCTGGGAGGCGCCGCCGGCCATGACGACCGCGCCGACGTAGGGGGCCTGGAACACGCGGAAGGGCGTGTCCGCGAAGTACTCGGTCATCTCGACCAGCTCGAGGTCGAAGCGCAGGTCGGGCTTGTCCGAGCCGTAGCGGCGCATCGACTCGGCGTAGGTGATGCGCGGGAAGGGGCCGGAGATCTCATGGCCGGCCTTCGCCCAGACGGCGGAGAGGATCTGCTCGGCCAGCGCGATCACGTCCTCCTGGTCCACGAAGCTCATCTCGACGTCGAGCTGGGTGAACTCGGGCTGGCGGTCGGCGCGGAAGTCCTCGTCGCGGTAGCAGCGGGCGAGCTGGAAGTACTTCTCGATGCCGCCCACCATCAGCAGCTGTTTGAACAGCTGCGGGGACTGCGGCAGCGCGTACCAGGAGCCCGGGGCGAGGCGCGCGGGGACCAGGAAGTCGCGGGCGCCCTCGGGGGTGGAGCGGGTCAGGGTCGGGGTCTCGACCTCGACGAAGCCCTGGTCCAGGAGGGTGTCGCGCGCGGCGCGGTTCACCTCGGAGCGCAGGCGCATCGCGGCGGCCGGGCCCTGCCGACGCAGGTCGAGGTAGCGGTAGCGCAGGCGGGTCTCCTCGCCCACCTCGCTGTGCTCGTCGAGCTGGAAGGGCAGCGGTGCGGAGGTGCTGAGCACCTCGACCTCGGTCGCGGTGACCTCGATCTCCCCCGTCGGCAGCTGCGGGTTCTCGTTGCCCTCGGGTCGGCGGTCGACGGAGCCGGTCACCTTCAGCACGTACTCGCTGCGCAGGTGCATCGCCTCGTCCTCGCGCACGACGACCTGGGTGACGCCCGCGGCGTCGCGCAGATCGAGGAACGTCACGCCGCCGTGGTCACGGCGACGGCCGATCCAGCCGGTGAGGGTGACGGTCTGTCCGATGTGCTCCTGGCGGAGCTCACCGGCGGTGTGGGTGCGCAGCACGGGATGTCCTTCGCGGTGTCGGGGGTCGGTGGCTCCCCGGCGCGGGGCGCGCGGGGTCCGGCGCACGGGGTGCGCGGAGAGGCCAGCCTACCGTCCGGGGTGAGGGATCTCGCCACCGCCGACCTGTCGGAGCGGGCCCTCTCCCCCGTAGACTCGAGATCTGTTCGACCTGCCGGAGCGCAGGTCCTTCCGCCCGAGTCCGCCCGAGCATGCCGTGCCCCGCGCATGGCGCTCGCAGCGCGGAATGTATGGGCAGCCACGCCCTGCGACCTGTTGGGGCCTGTTGAAACCCCTGACCGTCGTAAGGACGCCATGACCGAATCCCGCCCTGCCCCCGATGCCGCCGACCCCGCCGACGGGTCCGACGTCCCTGCCGAGACCGTGACCGAGAGCACCGAGGGGGCGGGCGCGCAGAGCGGGACCGCCCCGTCGGCCGCCGAGGAGCCGCAGGCCCCGGCCGGGCCCAGCTTCGACGACATCGACCTGCCGGCGCCGCTGCGCCGCGCGGTCGACGAGCTCGGCTTCACCACCCCCTCGGCGATCCAGGCGCAGGCGATCCCCTCGCTGCTCGAGGGCCGCGACGTGATCGGCGTCGCCCAGACCGGCACCGGCAAGACGGCCGCCTTCGGCCTGCCGCTGCTGGCCGCCGTGGACCCGTCCGTCCGCGAGGTGCAGGCGCTGGTGCTCGCCCCGACCCGTGAGCTCGCGATGCAGGTCGCCGACGCGATCTCCTCCTTCGCCACCTCCATGGGCGGCCTCGACGTGGTCGCCCTGTACGGCGGCTCCCCCTACGGGCCGCAGGAGCGCGCGCTCTCCCGCGGCGCCCAGGTCGTCGTCGGCACCCCCGGCCGCGTGATGGACCACATGCGCCGCGCGAACCTCAAGCTGGACACGATCCGCTTCGCGGTCCTGGACGAGGCCGACGAGATGCTGCGCATGGGCTTCGCGGAGGACGTCGAGGAGATCCTCTCCCACTCTCCCGAGAGCCGTCAGGTCGCGCTGTTCTCCGCGACGATGCCCGCCGCGATCCAGCGCGTGGCGCAGACCCACATGAAGGACCCGGTGCGCGTGAGCGTCACCCCGCAGTCCTCCACCGTCAAGAGCGTCACCCAGACCTACGCCGTGGTGCCCTTCAAGCACCGCACCGGCGCGCTCGCCCGCGTGCTGGCCACCTCGTCCGCCGAGGCGGCGATCGTCTTCGTGCGCACCCGCGCCGCCGCCGAGGAGGTGGGCTCCGCGCTGGTGGCCCGCGGCCTGATCGCGGCGTCGATCAGCGGCGACGTGCCGCAGAAGGAGCGCGAGAAGATCGTCGAGCGGCTCCGCGACGGCTCCCTGCAGGTGCTCGTCGCCACTGACGTCGCCGCCCGCGGCCTGGACGTCGAGCGGATCGGCCTGGTGGTGAACTTCGACGTGCCCAAGGAGGCGGAGTCGTACGTCCACCGCATCGGCCGCACCGGTCGCGCGGGCCGCACCGGCGAGGCGCTGACCTTCATCGGCCCGCACGAGCGCCGTGCGCTGAAGAACATCGAGCGCGCCACCAAGCAGACCCTCGCCGAGGCGGACATCCCCTCGCCCCGCGACGTCTCCAAGCATCGTCTCGCCGCACTGCTGACCCAGGTCCCCGAGCGGATCGAGCGGGGCCGTCTGGAGCTGTACCGCGAGCTGATCGGCGAGTTCGTCGCCGAGAACGAGATCGACCCGCTCGAGCTCGCCGCCGTGCTCGGCGCGATGACCGTGGGCGACGAGGGCCCCGGCGCGGCGACGGAGGACGAGGAGTTCACCGGCGCGCAGCTGCGCGGGGACGACCGCGAGCGCGGCGACCGCGGCCCGCGTGAGGCGACGCCGATCGAGCGCGGGTACACCTCCTATAAGGTCGGGGTCGGCCACTCCCACGGCGCGCGCCCGCCGGGCATCGTCGGCGCCATGACCGGCGAGGGCGGCCTGCACGGGAAGGACATCGGCAAGATCCAGATCTTCCCGCACTTCTCTCTGGTGCAGATCCGCGGCTCGCTCACGCCGGAGCAGATGGACCGCATCGGCCGGGCGAAGCTCGGCGGTCGCGAGCTGCGCATCGGCCCGGACCGCGGGCCGCGCGGGGGCAAGGGCCCGCGTCGTGACGGCGAGCGTCCCTTCCGCCGCGACGACCGTCCGCGCCGTGACGACCGCGGCGGCCGCCCCGAGGGCAGGCGCCGCCCCTTCCGCCGGGAGGGCTGAGCGCCGCTCCCGCCCCGGTGCCGGCCCCGCCTCGGTGGGGCCGCCCGGGGCGTGAGCTCGGCGGTGCACGGCTCCGCCGGGAATCTCGCGGCGCAGCGCCTCCGCACAGACAGGACCCCGCCACCCTCCCGGGTGGCGGGGTCCTGTCGTCGTCGGGGTCGCGGGGCGCGACCGGGGTCGACCCTGCGGAGGGATCAGCCCTGCTTCTGCTCGGCCTCGGCGTAGGCCTTGCGGACCTCGTCCATGTCCAGGTTCTTCACCTGGCCGATGAGGTCCTCGAGCGCGGACTGCGGCAGGGCGCCCGCCTGGGAGAAGACCGGGATGCCCTCGCGGTAGGCGACGAGGGTCGGGATGGAGGTGACGCCGTAGCGCATGGCGAGATCCTGCTGGTCCTCGGTGTCGACCTTCGCGAAGGTGACGTCCTCGTGCGTCTCCGAGGCCTCCTCATAGATCGGGGAGAAGCGCTGGCACGGCACGCACCAGCCCGCCCAGAAGTCGATCAGGACGATGCCGTCCTCGACGGTCTTGTCGTGGTTCTCGGTGGTCAGAGTGAGCGTAGCCATGACCGCTGGAACGCCGCGGCCCCGGGGATCATTCCCCCGAGGCCGCGATGTGAGCCAGCTCATCCGCCGGCGGTCGAACAGGCCGTCAGTCCGTCTGGTCCTCCTGGGCGGCGAGGACGCGCGGGCGAAGGTCTTCGGCGGGGGGCTGCCAGGTGGTGGCGTCGGCCGCGGACTGGTCGCCGCTGCGGATGTCCTTGACCTCTCCGCCGGTGCCCTCCTCGCCGGGGAACCAGATGAAGGGGATGCCGCGGCGGTCGGCGTAGCGGATCTGCTTGCCGAACTTCGCGGCGCTCGGGGCCACCTCGCAGGAGATGCCGCGGGCGCGCAGCGCTCGGGCGGCCGCGTCGCTGCGGCCCCGGTGCTCCTCGTCGGCGACCGAGACGAGCACGCAGGTGGGGACCGCGCGGCTCGGGGCCGCCATCCCGGCCGAGACGAGGCGGGAGACCAGCCGCGAGAGGCCGATGGAGAGGCCGACGCCGGGATAGGTGTGGCGGTTGTCGGAGGCGAGACGGTCATAGCGCCCGCCGGAGCAGATCGAGCCGAGCGACTCGTGCCCGGCGACGAAGCTCTCGAACACGGTGCCGGTGTAGTAGTCCAGGCCGCGGGCGATCGAGAGGTCCGCGACGATCATGCCGGGCACGGCCGCCTCGACCCGCTCGATGACTGCGGTGAGCTCGGCGATGCCCTCCTCGACCATCTCGCCGCTTCCGCCGAGGTCGCGGACCTGCTGGGCGAAGGAGGCGTCACGGGTGCGGATGGAGGCGAAGGCGAGCGCCCTCTGCGCCTGCTCCTCGCTCGCACCGGCCTCGTCGTGCAGCAGGGCGGCCACGGCGTCGGCGCCGATCTTCGGGAGCTTGTCCAGGGCGCGCAGCACGGGGGTGTGGTCCTCGAAGCCGATCGCGCGGAAGAAGCCCTCGGAGAGGCGGCGGGTGTTGGCGTGGATGCTCACCTGCGGCAGCGGCAGGCGCGAGAGGATCTCCGCCATCACGATCGCGACCTCGGCCTCGACGTGGCCGGGCAGGGTGTCCTGGCCGATCACGTCGAGATCGGCCTGGTAGAACTCGCGGAACCGGCCGTCCTGGGGGCGCTCGCCGCGCCACACCTTCTGGATCTGGTAGCGCCGGAAAGGGAAGGCGAGGTCGTTCTGGTGCTCGAGCACGTAGCGCGCGAGCGGGACGGTGAGGTCGAAGTGCAGGCCGAGGGTGCGGGAGCGGTCGGCGCCGGTGTCCTCGTCGCCCTCCTCGGCGTGGAGGCGGCGCAGCACGTACACCTCCTTGTCGATCTCGCCCTTGCGCAGCAGCTGCTCGAGCGGCTCGACCGCGCGCGTCTCGATGCCGGAGAACCCGTGCAGCTCGGCGACCTCCCGGAACACGTCGATCACGTGCTGCTCGACGAGGCGCTCGGAGGGGAGCCACTCCGGGAATCCTGACAGGGCGGCGATCTTCGCCATGCGGTGCACTTCCTTCTGGTCGTCTGCGGTGCGCGCCCATTATCCCCTCTCGAGGCCGGGCGCGCCCGAGGTGCGGTCGCACGGCGCCGGACGAGGCGGAACGCCGGCGCGCTCCGCTGTAGAGTTCCCTGACGTGGTCGCCCCGGTCCGTCCGTGACGAGCACCCATCAGCCCGGCCGTCCTGGTGACGGCAGTGTCCCGCCCTGCAGCGGATCCCATCGAAGGAGCTCATCGTGAGCGAGTCCGAGACTTCCCTCCCCGCCGACCAGGCAGCCGCCCAGCCCGCCGACGCCGTCGTCGACGCCACGGCCGAGCAGACCTCCGCGGAGCCCTCCACCCCCGAGTCGCAGACCACGGCCGCCGAGCAGGCGACCGCGGAACTGTCGACCTCGGAGCAGGCGACCGCCGCCGAGAAGGCCGGTCCCGTCGCCGCCGCCGAGAACGGCGAGCCGGCCGCAGCGGCCGAGCACGGCGTCGAGGCCGAGCAGAGCACCACGACCGAGGAGAGCGCCTCGACCGGGGAGTCCTCCGCGGCCGACACGACCGCCTCGGAGGCTGCGGCTGCCTCGGAGGCCACGACCTCCTCGGACGACGCGACTCCCGCCGACGACGCGGCCCCCGCCGCGGGAGCGGGCGCCTCCACCGCGGCGACGCCTGCACCGACTCCCGTGCCGAAGCCCGCGCCGGCCGGTCCCCGCCCGCGCCCGGCCGCCCCCTCCCCCGCCGCGCTGGCGGGGAAGAAGCCGACGGCGGCGCTGCTGCCCGTCGCTCCCGCGGCCGCCGAGCACGACCCCGCCGAGATCGCCGCGGCGAAGGCCTTCGGCAGCGTGGCGGAGGACGGCACCGTCACCGTCCAGGACGGCACCCAGGTGCGCACGATCGGCACCACGACCGAGACCGACCACGACGCCGCGCTCGAGCCCTTCGCGAAGGGGTACCTGGACCTGGTCGCCTTCCTCGACCAGACCGCCTCCGCCCTCACCGCGCCCGAGCACACCCAGAACGAGCTCAACCGGCTCCTGGAGAACCTGCGCAAGAACATGAAGGAGCCGCAGGTCGTCGGCGACATCCCGGCGCTGCGCGCACGCGCCTCCGAGCTGCGCGAGCAGGCCAAGGAGAAGATCCGGGCGCTCGAGGCGAAGCGGGCCGAGGGCCGGGAGGCCGCGACCCGTCGCCGCACCGAGTTCGTCGAGTCGATCGAGGCCCTGGTCGCCACCGACCCGGAGCAGATCTCCTGGAAGAACGCCGGTGAGACGATGCGTCAGATGGTCCCGACGTGGAAGCAGATGCAGTCCGAGGACATCGGTCTGGACCGCCCCACCGAGGAGGCGCTGTGGAAACGGCTCTCGGCCGCCCGCGCCTCCTTCGACCGGATGCGCAAGCAGTTCTTCTCCCAGCTCGACGAGCGGCATGCCGAGGCCGCCGCGCAGAAGGAGGAGCTCATCGCCCGCGCCGAGGCGATGCAGGACTCCGCCGACTGGGGTCCGACGGTCCGGGCGTACAAGGACCTCATGAACCAGTGGCGCCGTGCGCCGCGCGGCAGCCGCAAGAAGGACGACGCCCAGTGGAAGCGGTTCAAGGCCGCCCAGGACACGTTCTTCGCGGCGCGCAACGCGGACCTCCACGAGACCGAGGCCGAGCAGCGCAAGAACCTCGAGGTGAAAGAGGCGCTGCTGGTCGAGGCCGAGGCGCTCGACCCGGGCAAGGACCTCGACGCGGCGAAGTCCGCGCTGCGCTCGATCCAGGACCGCTGGGAGGAGGCGGGCAAGGTGCCGCGCGGCGACATGCGCCGGATCGACGACCGCCTGCGGGCCGTCGAGCGTGCCGTGAAGGACGCCGAGCAGGCCGAGTGGCGCCGCACCGATCCGCGCACCAAGGCGCGCGTCGAGGGTGCGTCCTCGCAGCTGCACTCCGCGATCGCCTCCTACGAGGAGGCGCTGGAGAAGGCCCGCGCCGGCGGCGACCCGAAGAAGATCGCGGAGGCCGAGGCGGCGCTCGAGGCCCGCAAGGAGTGGCTCGCCGTGATCGAGCGCTCCGCCCGCGGCCTGGGCTGAGGCGCCCGCGCGCCGGCCGCCGGCGCCGCGCACCTCTCCTCCCCACTGCCCCGCTCGTCCACAGGGACGGGCGGGGCGTTGCCGTGCGGACCGGTGGGGGCCAGGGTCGATGCATGGAGACCCTCGCCGCTGCCGCGCCCGCCCTCACCGCGCCCGTTCTCACCGCACCCGCCCTCGGAGTGCCCGTCGACGCCGCGCTCCGCGACGCCCTGGCGGACCCCGTGCTGCGCGAGCTCCTCGCCGACGAGCCCGCACAGGACGCTCCCCCGCCCTGCGACCGCCCGCTCCCATCTGTGAGGCTGCGCCCGATCGGGCTGTGCGCGGCCTGGTCGCATCACGCGGCGGACCTCGCCCTCCCCCTCGGCGCCGAGCTGCAGCGCTGGGAGGAGACCCCCACCACCGCCGCGATGGTCGCCCGCGGGGAGATCGTCCGACTTCTGCCCGGGGTGTTCCTGCCCCCGGATCTCCTCGGGACCTCGGTGCGCCGGGCCCTGGCGCTCGGCTGCGCCCTCGGGGAGCACCTGCAGTCCCATCACGTGATCGCCGGGAGGAGCGCCGCCTGGGTGCATCTGGGCGGTCGGCCGCCGGCATCGCTCGAGCTGCTCTCCCCGGCGCACCGAGGGATCCTCGCCGGCGTGGTCCAGCGCCATGCCCGGCTCGGCCCGGGCGACATCGATACCGTCGGCGGCGCGCCCGTGACCACGCCCCGCCGCACCGCCTCGGACCTGCTGCGCTTCAGCCCCGAGGCGATCGCCCGCCCGCTGCTGAGGCGGCTCGAACGGGCGGGTCTGGTGGAGCACGAGGAGCTGCGCGCGCATCTGCACCGGCTGCACCGGCATCCCGGCGTGCAGGAGGCCCGGGAGCAGCTGGACCGGGCGCTCACACCGCTCGCGGCGCGGTCGGACACGGCACAGCAGGACGGGACCGGACGGTGCGGGCCGCGACGGGCCCCGGAGCAGCCGCCCACGGTGCGGCCGCTCGCGGGGGTGCGCCTCGAGGGTCCGCTGATCACAGCACGGTCGGAGCGGACCGGGCCTCTCAGCTCGCCGTGAGCGGTGCGCCGAGGCCGACGGGCCGGCCGTCGGCCGTGACGCGGTAGACGTCATAGACGCCCTCGACGCGCCTGACCTGGGCGAGCACGGACTGGAGGTGCGCGGGATCGGCCAGCTCGAAGGAGAAGAAGGTCGTCGCGAGCCGGTCGGTGTTCGACTGCGCCGAGGCGGACTGCAGATTGACCTGCTGCTCCGAGATCACCAGCGCCAGATCGGTGAGGAGTCGGGGACGGTCCAGCGCCTCGACCTTGATGTGCACGAGATAGGCGGTGGAGTGCCGCCCGGACCAGCTCGCCTCGACCATGCGATCGGGCTGCTGCTGCTGGAGCTGGATCGCATTGGTGCAGCTGGTGTGGTGCACGGAGATCCCCGAGCCGCGGGTGATGAAGCCGACGATCGGATCGCCCGGCACCGGAGCGCAGCACTTGGCGAGCTTGACCCAGAGGTCGGCGTGGCCGTCCACGATGACGCCCTGGTCCGTCTCCGCCGTGTGCCGTTCGGCGCGACTGCCCCGAGGGCGGACCTTCGAGGGCAGGGTGATCTCGGCGAGGTCCTCCTCCGCCCCGTCGGCGCCGCCGAAGGAGGCGCGAAGCTTCTCGACCACGTGCTGGGCGCCGGTGTGACCCTCGCCGATCGAGGTGTACAGCGCATCGATCGAGCCGAGGTTGAGCTCCGAGGCGATCGTGGCGAGCGTGTCGTGGGTGAGCAGGCGGCGCATGGGCAGGTCCTGCCGGCGCAGCGCCTTGGCGAGCTCCTCCTTGCCCCGCTCCAGCGCCTCCTCGCGACGCTCCTTCGAGAACCACTGGCGGATCTTGTTGCGCGCCCGCGGGGACTTCACGAAGCCGAGCCAGTCCCGGCTGGGGCCGGCGTCGGCGGACTTCGAGGTGAAGATCTCCACGACGTCGCCGGTGGCGAGCGCGGACTCCAGGGAGACCAGGCGCCCGTTCACCCGGGCCCCGATGGTGCGGTGCCCCACCTCGGTGTGGACCGAGTAGGCGAAGTCGACCGGGGTCGAGCCCTGCGGCAGGGCGAGCACGTCCCCCTTCGGCGTGAAGATGTACACCTCCTGCGTGTTGATCTCGAACCGCAGCGAGTCCAGGAACTCACCGGAGTCGGTGGTCTCCTTCTGCCAGTCCATCAGCTGGCGCAGCCAGGCGGCGTCGTTCGTGATCGCCGCGGACTCGCCGCCGCCCTGGCCGCCCGCCATCGCCTTGTACTTCCAGTGCGCGGCGACGCCGTACTCGGCCCGACGGTGCATCTCGCGGGTGCGGATCTGGACCTCGACCGGCTTGCCGGTCGGGCCGATCACGGTGGTGTGCAGCGACTGGTACAGGTTGAACTTCGGCAGCGCGATGTAGTCCTTGAAGCGGCCCTGCACCGGCGACCAGCGCGCGTGGAGCGTGCCGAGCACGCCGTAGCAGTCGCGGACCGTATCCACGAGCACCCTCACGCCGACCAGGTCGTAGATGTCGGAGAAGTCGCGGCCCCGCACGATCATCTTCTGGTAGATCGAGTAGTAGTGCTTGGGCCGGCCGGTGACCTCGGCCTTGATCCGCGCCTTCTTGAGATCCTCCTGGATCTGGGAGGAGACGGTGGAGAGGTACTGCTCGCGCGCCGGGGCGTGCTGGGCGACCAGCGAGACGATCTCCTCGTACACCTTGGGGTAGAGGACCTGGAAGGAGCGGTCCTCCAACTCCCACTTCATCGTGTTCAGCCCCAGGCGGTGCGCGAGCGGGGCGTAGATCTCGAGGGTCTCCTTCGCCTTGCGCTCCGCCGAGGCGGCCGGCACGTACTTCCAGGTGCGGGCGTTGTGGAGGCGGTCGGCGAGCTTGATCAGCAGTACGCGCACGTCGCGGCTCATCGCCACGATCATCTTGCGCACGGTCTCGGCCTGAGCGGCCTCGCCGTAGGTGACCTTGTCCAGCTTCGTCACGCCGTCGACCATGACGGCGATGACCTCGCCGAACTCGGCGCGCAGCTGGTCCAGGGAGTAGTCGGTGTCCTCGACCGTGTCGTGCAGGAGCGCGGCGGCGACGACATCGGCCGGCGAGCCGAGCTCGGCGAGGATCGTGGCGACCGAGACCGGGTGGGTGATGTACGGGTCGCCGCTGCGGCGGGTCTGGCCGCGGTGGGCGCGCTCGGCGACGGTGTACGCCTGGCGCACAAGCTCCTGGTTCTCCTTCGGGCTCACCGCCGTCATCGTCTCCAGCAGCGGTGCGAGCAGCGGATCCACCGGGGAGGAGCGCGGGGCGAAGAAGGACAGGCGCGAGCGGGAGCGTCGTGGCGCGGTCGAGGGGGTGCGCGGCGAATCGGGCTGTGCGGGCGGTGCGGCGGGAGGGCGCGCGGCCTGGTCGGCCGGGCCTGCCTCGGCCCCGGCCTGCTCGGATGCGGTCCGCTCCTGCATGCACACCTCCCTGCCTGGAAGGCCACAGTCTACGCGCGGGCGACAGGGGTGCGCGCCGCGTCCGCCGGCGGCGGACGGCGACGTCCCGGGGATCAGTCGGGGATGGACCAGACAGTGGTCAACGGAACGTCCGGCAGCAGGTCGCGGCCGCCGAGGCCCTCGAGCTCGATGAGGAAGGAGGCGCCGAGCAGCTCGACGTCGAAGCGTCGGGTGAGCTCGACCGTCGCCGCGGCGGTCCCGCCGGTGGCGAGCAGGTCGTCGAGCACGAGGGTCCGCGCGCCGGCCGGGAGCGAGTTCTCGGGGATCTGGATCTCGGCGCTGCCGTACTCGAGCTCGTACTTCAGCCCGGCCGGGCGGCCGGGGAGCTTGCCCGCCTTGCGCACCGGGATGAACCCGGCGCCGAGCTCGTAGGCGAGCGGTGCGCCGAGCACGAAGCCGCGGGCCTCGGTGCCGACGATGTACTCGATGCCCTCGGGCAGCAGCGTGGTCCAGTAGCGGATGACGCGGCGCAGCGCGTTTGCGTCGCGCAGCAGCGGGGTGATGTCGCGGAAGAGCACGCCCGGGGTCGGGAAGTCCGGGTACTCGGCGATGTGCGTGCTGCGCAGCGTCTCGATCTCGGCGGCGGTGGGGATCTCCTCCGCGGTGCGGAGCGGGGCAGGGGCGGTCTGCGGGTCGTTCATCGGGTCCTCACCTGCCGGAGCGTCGGCGTCGGGTGGTCCTGCGCGGCTGCTGCCGGGCGGAGCGGGGTGCGGCGGCGCGGCCGACGGTGCCGTCGTCCTCATCGGCGGGGTCGGCCTCCGGGGTGCGCCCCTCACCCTCGTCCGCCGCGTCGGCGTCGGCAGGGTCGGCGGCATCGGGGTCGACGGCGTCGAGGTCGGCGCCGTCGGCGCGGGTCGCGGCGTCCTCTCCGCGGGGGCTCCCGGGAGAGTCCTCGGACGTCGAGCCGGTCTCCCCGCGGCGCGCCAGCTCGAGGGCGAGGGTGTGGCGAGCGATCGTGTCCTCGCGCCGGCGGAGGTCCACGAGCAGCCCCGGGGCGAGGAAGATCGAGGAGTAGGTGCCGGCAAGGATCCCGATGAACAGGGCGAGGGAGATGTCCTTGAGGGTGCCGGCGCCGAGCAGGAACGCGCCGATGGCGAGGATCGAGCCGATCGGCAGCAGCGCGACGACGGAGGTGTTGATCGACCGCACCAGGGTCTGGTTCGCGGCGAGCTCGACGAGCTCGGCGAAGGTGCGTCGGCGCTGGCCCGTGAGGTCCGCGGTGTTCTCCCGCACCTTGTCGAACACGACGATGGTGTCGTAGAGCGAGTAGCCCATGACGGTGAGGAATCCGATGACCGTGCCGGGGGTGATCTCGAACCCGACCACGCCGTACACCGCAGCGGTGAGCAGCATGTCGTGGCCCAGCGCGATCATCGCGGCGAGGGACGCCTTGAGGTCGCGGAAGTAGAGCGCCATCATCGCGGCGACCAGGACCAGGAAGACCACGACGCCGCGGGCCATCTTCTGGGTGACGTCGCCGCTCCACACCGGGCCGATGTAGGAGGTCGAGACCGCGTCGGCGGGCACCTCGTAGGCCGTGGCGAGCTCTCCGGCGAGCTCGGCCGTCTGGGCCGAGTCGAGCTGCTCGGTCTGCACGCGCAGGGTGTCGCCGCCGAGCTGGGTGACCTTCGGCTCGTTGTCCGGCACGTGCTCGCGCACGACCTCACGGGCGGAGGACTGCTCGGTGTCGGCGACCCCGGCGATCTGGAACTCGGAGCCGCCGGTGAACTCGATGCCGAGGTTGGGCCCGCGCACGACCGCGAGGGCACCCAGCAGCACCACGACGACGACGCTGATCAGGTACCAGGTGCGTCGGCGGGAGACGATCGGCAGGATCCGCCTGCCGGCGTGGAGGTCGTTGCCGAAGGTGGCGAAGGTGGTGCTCATCGGCCCTGCTCCTCGGTCTCGTCGGTGTCCTCGTCGGCAGGGGCGCCGACGTCGGCCGCACCGTCGCCGGAGCTGTCGTCGTCGGCGGTGCCGTCCGCGGGGACCCCGTCACGGGCCTCCTGCGCCTCACGCGCCTCCCGGGCCTCACGGGCGCGGCGCACCGCGATCGGCTCGCGCTCGGCCGCCTCCTCCTCCGCGCGGGCGCTGCGGCGACCGCCGCGGCCGCGCTCCTCGCCGAGGCGGACCCGTCCGCGCCCGGCGTAGGCGGGCACGTCGCGGTCCAGGCTCGCCGGGTCCAGGCCGCTCCACGGATGGCCCTTCCCGAAGAAGCGCGTGCGCACGAGCGCCTGCAGCACCGGATGCGTGAACAGGAAGACGACCAGGAGGTCCAGCAGAGTGGTCAGCCCCAGCACGAAGGCGAAGCCGCGCACGCCGCCGGTGGAGAGCAGGTAGAGCACCACAGCCGCGATGATGTTGACCGTGTCGGAGGCGAGGATGGTGCGCTTGGCGCGGTCCCAGCCGTGGTCCACGGCCGCGGCGATGCCGCGGCCATCGCGGATCTCGTCGCGCACGCGCTCGAAGTAGACGATGAACGAGTCCGCCGTGAAGGCGACCGCGACGATCAGACCGACCACGCCCGCGAGAGAGAGTCGGTAGCCGATCTCGGGGATGTTCGAGAGCACCGTGAGGGTGGCGTAGGTGAGCACGCCCATGATGAGCAGGCTCGAGGTCGTCACGATCGCGAGCAGGCGGTACTGCGCGAAGGCGTAGGCGACCACGAGCGCGAGCCCGATCAGGCCCGCGATCAGGCCCATCTGCAGCTGGTCCGCCCCGAGGGTGGCGGAGATCTGCTGCTCGGAGGCGACCTCGAACTCGAGCGGCAGCGCGCCGAAACGCAGCTGGTCCGAGAGCTGGGTCGCCTGCTCCTGGGAGAAGTTGCCGGAGATCGACGCCTCGCCGCCCGGGGAGGGCTCCTGCACCTCGGGAGCGGAGACGACCACCCCGTCCAGCACGATGCCGAAGGCGGCGGTGGCGCCCTCGCCGTTGTACAGGGCGCCGGTCATGGTCGAGAAGGACTCCGCGGCGGTCTCGTCGAACGACATGTTCACGACGTAGTAGCCGGTCGGCTGGCCGGTCGGGGTGACGTCCGAGGCGACGGAGGAGTCCTCGATCGAGGAGCCCGCGATGACCTCGGGGCCCAGCAGGTACTTCGCGCTCCCGTCCGGGGCGCAGGCGACCATCGGCTCGTCGGGGGCGGTCTCCGTGGCGCGCTCCTGCTGCGCGGCGGGGTCGACGCAGTCCGCGCTCATCAGCTCGGTCTGGACCTCGGGGGTCATCCAGTCCATGCTCCAGGCCGGGTAGGGCAGGTCGCCCTCGCCGGTCCCGGTCGCGGGAGCCATCGAGGAGTCGTCGCTGAGCAGGCCGGAGAAGAGCTGCTGGGAGGGATCGGCGGGGGCCTCGGAGGTCTCCCCGGCGGACTCCTCGCCCCCGGCGTCGGAGGCGCCGCCGCCGTCGGAGGGGAGCGCCTCGCCGCTGCCCTCGGGCGCGACGACGCCGAGCACGGGGCGGAAGGACATCGCGGCGGTCTGACGGATCGCGGCGGAGGTCTGCTGGTCCATCTGCCCGGGCACGTCGATCACGATGTTCGTGCCGCCCTGGACGGTGATCTCGGTCTCCGCCACGCCCATCGCGTTGATGCGCTGGCTCATGATCTGCCGCGCCTGCTCCATGGCGGTCTCGTCGATCGCGGAGCCGTCGCGCGACTGCGCCTGGAGGATGACCTGGGTGCCTCCCTCGAGGTCGAGGGCGAGCTTGGGGGCGGGCTGCCAGCCACCCTTCCAGACCCCGGCACCGATCCCGCCGCCGAGCAGCAGGATCAGCACCGCGAGGGTCGCCAGGGCGATGCGGCGTGCAGGCATGGTGGGGATTCCTCAGGACGACGGGCCAGGGAGCGATGGGCGGGGCGAGGAGGCCCCGCGGGTCGGGTCAGCGACCGCGCGCGGAGCCGTCCTCGCGGGGGTCCTCGTCCGCGACGGTGACGCCGGGGACCTGGCCGGTGGCAGAGGCGTCCTGCGCCTCGCGGGAGCCGGTGCCCTCAGGGGCGACGCCCTCGACGGCCTCGCCCTCGACGGCCTCGCCCTCGAGGGTCTCGCCCTGCTCGTCCTCGACCGGGTCCACGGCCATCGCGATCGCCATGCGTGCCCACTTGGTCTGCGTGCCGTCCTCCGACTCGAGCACCACCACGTCGTCGTACTCCTCGACGATCAGACCGTAGAAGCCCGAGTGCGTGCGCACCTCGTCGCCCACGCCGAGCTTCTTGACGAGCTCCTGCTGCTTGGCCTGCGCCTTGCGCTGGCTGCGGGAGAGCAGGAACAGGGGCAGCATCATCACGAGGATGATCAGCAGGATGGGAAGGAGGTCCACGGTTTTCCTCTCGACGGACAGCCCCTCGGGATCGTGCTGCTGCACGGGGGAGGGCCTGCCGCGGGCGACTGACCGCCCCACTGTACCCGTCGGTCCGCCGCGGTCCTCCCAGCCGGTGCCCGGGCTCAGAAGCGGCCGAGCATGGGCGAGGCGCCCTCCGCCCCTGCGGGCGGCTCGAGGCCGAGGTGCTCCCAGGCGGCCGGGGCGGCCGCCCGGCCGCGCGGGGTCCGCAGCAGGAATCCCTCGCGCACGAGATACGGCTCGATCATCGTCTCGACCGTCTCGGTCTCCTCCCCCACCGCGACGGCGAGGGTCGACAGGCCCACCGGCCCGCCGGCGAAGCGGCCGCACAGGGCACTGAGCACCGCGCGGTCCAGACGGTCCAGGCCCCGGTCGTCGACCTCGTAGACCCGCAGCGCCTCCTCCGCGGCGCCGAGGTCGAGGTCGCCGCTGCCGCGCACCTGGGCCCAGTCGCGCACGCGGCGCAGGAGACGGTTGGCGATGCGGGGCGTGCCGCGGGAGCGGGAGGCGATCTCGATCGCGGCGCGGTCCTCGAGCTCGACCTCGAGCCGCACGGCAGAGCGGCGCACCACCTCGCGCAGCTCCTCGGCGCCGTAGAAGTCGAGGTGGCCGATGAACCCGAAGCGGTCGCGCAGCGGCGCCGGGAGGAGACCGGCGCGGGTGGTGGCGCCGACGACGGTGAAGGGCGGCAGGTCCAGCGGGATCGACGTCGCGCCGACGCCCTTGCCGACCACCACGTCGACGCGGAAGTCCTCCATGGCGATGTACAGCATCTCCTCGGCGGGCCGTGCGAGGCGGTGGATCTCGTCGATGAACAGCACCTCCCCCTCGTCGAGGGAGGAGAGGATCGCGGCGAGATCGCCGGCGTGCTGGATCGCAGGTCCCGAGGTGATGCGCAGCGGGGCGGAGAGCTCGGCGGCGATGATCATGGCGAGGGTCGTCTTCCCCAGGCCCGGCGGTCCCGAGAGCAGCATGTGCTCGGGGGCGCGGCCGCGCGCCGCGGCGGCGTCGAGCACGAGCGAGAGCTGGTCGCGCACCACCTGCTGTCCCACGAACTCCTCCAGCCGACGCGGGCGCAGCGCCGCCTCCGCGGTGCGCTCGGGCGGCATCGACTCGGGGCTCGTCACGGTGCGCGGCGCGTCCTCGGTCGCCTCCCAGGAGCCGTCGGCGAAGGACCCGCCGACCGGCTCCTCCTCGCGGCCCGCCGCCTGCGCGCTCACCGATGTCCTCCGAGACCGCGCAGCGCCGTGCGCAGGAGCGCGGCGGCATCGATCTGCTCCCCGCCCTCCTCGCGCGCGGCCTCGACGGCGCTGCGCGCCGCCTTCTCCGCCCAGCCGAGGCCGACGAGCGCCTCGACCACGTCGGCGTCGGGGCCGCCGAGGGCAGCACCCGGGGCCGACGCCGCCTCCCGCGAGGCCTCGCTCGGCGCGGGCAGCTTCCCGCCGAGCTCGAGGAGCATCCGGCCGGCGACCTTCGGGCCGATGCCCGGGGTGCGGGTGATGGTCTTCACGTCCTGCTCGGCGACGGCGCGGCGCAGCTCCTCCGGGTCGAGCACCGCGAGCACGGCCAGCGCCGTGCGCGGGCCGATCCCGGTGACGGACTGCACGATGCGGAAGGTCTCGGCCTCCTCCGCCTGGGGGAAGCCGTAGAGGGTCAGGGAGTCCTCGCGGACGACGAGCTCGGTGTGCAGGGTGACCTCGGCCCCGTGACGGGTCGCGGCGAGGGCCTGCGGCGTGGTGCGCACGAGGTAGCCGATACCGGCCACCTCGAGCACGAGGGCGTCGAGGTCGAGGCGGACGACCCGCCCGGTCAGGGATGCGATCACGCCACCACCCTAGAACACCTGTTCGATCACTGGCGGGAGGTCGAGCGTTCCCGGGCGCGTCGGGCCCGTCGCTCCGCCTCGGCCCACACGGCCTGCGCGCTCGTGCGGGCGCCGCCGGTGCGGTCCAGCGCCACGGGGCCGCCGCCCCGCCACAGCTGGGTCAGCGCGATCGCGACGGCATCGGAGGCGTCCGCGGGCTGGGGTGCCGCGTCCAGGCCCAGCACCTTCACCAGCACCGATTGGATCTGCTTCTTGTCCGCCCGCCCGCTGCCGGTCACGGCGGCCTTGACCTCCGAGGGGGTGTGCAGCGCGACGGGGATGCCGCGCTCCGCCGCCTCGAGCAGCGCGATGCCGGAGACCTGCGCGGTGCCCATCACGGTGGAGATGTTGGACTGGCTGAACACCCGCTCCACGCCGACGGCGTCGGGGGCGAACTCCTCGAGCACGGCGCGCAGCCCGAGGGCGATGCCGAGCAGGCGCCGCTCGAGCGGCTCCCCGGAGTCCGAGCGGATCACGCCCGCGTGGACGAGACGAGCGCGTCGCCCGCCGATCGCGTCGACGATGCCGATCCCGCAACGGGTCAGCCCGGGGTCGACCCCCAGCACACGCAGGGTCGTCATCTGCACTCCTCCCCTCCCGGCATGGCCGTCGGCGGTGTCAACGGCCCTCTCCCCGGTCCGGGTGGTGCGGCCCGCGTCGGCGGTGCCGCCGAGGGGACGACGCGGCCCAGGCCGCGACCGCGTCGTCCCGCTCGCTCACTCCTGCTCGTCCAGCTGGGCCGCGACGTCGTCGGGGATGTCGAGGTTGGAGTAGACGGCCTGCACGTCGTCGCTGTCCTCGAGCGCGTCGATCAGGCGAAGCGCCTTCTGCGCGCCCTCGAGGTCGACGGGGGTGCGCATGGTGGGCACGAACTGCACCTCGGCGCTCTCGTAGTCGATCCCCGCCTCCTGCAGCGCGGTGCGCACGGCGACCACGTCGGTGGCCTCGGAGAGGATCTCGAAGGTCTCGCCCTCGTCGTTGATCTCCTCGGCGCCGGCGTCCAGCACGACCTCGAGCAGGTCGTCCTCGGTGTTCTCGCCCTTGGCGACGGTGACCACGCCCCGGCGCTCGAAGAGATAGGAGACCGAGCCGGAGTCCGCCATGTTGCCGCCGTTGCGGTTGAAGGCCAGGCGCACCTCGGAGACAGCGCGGTTCTTGTTGTCGGTGAGGCACTCGACCAGCACGGCGACGCCGCCCGGGGCGTAGCCTTCGTACATCAGGGTCTCGTAGTCGACGCCGCCGCCGTCGAGCCCGCCGCCGCGCTTGACGGCGCGGTCGATGTTGTCATTGGGGACGGAGGTCTTCTTGGCCTTCTGGATGGCGTCGTAGAGCGTCGGGTTGCCCGATGGGTCGGGGCCGCCCATGCGTGCAGCCACCTCGATGTTCTTCACCAGCTTGGCGAACAGCTTGCCGCGCTTGGCATCGATGACGGCCTTCTTGTGCTTGGTCGTCGCCCACTTGGAATGCCCGGACATCTCGCTCCTTCCGATGGTCCGCCATGGGGTGGCGGATCGCCGCACCATCCTAGTGGTACGGCGAAGGCGCTCCACGCCGCGCACCGCCGGGCCTCTCCGCCGACCGCGCCGTCGCGTCCCCGCCGATGCGGCTCCGCCGCATCCCGCCGTGTCGCCCGGCCGCGCCCCGCCGGACGGTCAGCCGCGGACGACGGGGGCGGTCAGCGCACCGATCAGGCGACGATCGGCGGTGATCTGCTCGAGCAGCTCGCGCTCGCGGGCGCGGGTCCTCGCCGTCGGCCGGCCGAACAGGACGCTGTGCCGCTCCATGCCCAGCGAGATCGCGGCGCGGATCAAATCGTGCATGCCCATCCGGGCGACGGCGCCGTGGCGGCCCGCCCAGGTCTCGGCACGACGGCGTCGACGCATCGAGACCAGCATCTCGACCTCGTCGGGCGAGAACCATCCCGCCCTGCCGTACTCGGACAGCTGGCGGCGCAGGATCCGCTTCTCCCGCAGGCGCAGGAACAGCACGATGCCCACCAGCAGCAGGAAGATCGGCACCTGCACGGTGACGTAGTAGCGCAGGAACCCGGACAGCGGCGCCTCCGGGTCCACCGGGAGGAAGAAGCTCGAGCCGTTCCACAGCGCGTGCAGCGCCATCCCGAGCGACAGCCCGCCGAGGCCCAGGCCGAAGTAGAGCATCAGCGAGCGGCGCTCGGCCGCGATGCCGAGGCCGAGGCCGCACAGGGCGGTGAAGGACACGTGGGCGAAGGGCGAGAGGATGCCGCGCAGGAAGAAGGTCTGCCAGAAGACGTCGACCGTCCCGGCGGCCTGCGCCTGATGGAACGAGTTGCCGAAGTAGAGGATGTTCTCGGTGAAGGCGAAGCCGCCCGCGATGAGGGCGGCGTAGACGACGCCGTCGAGCGGACCGGAGATGTACCGGCGCCCCCAGACGAGCAGGGCGAACAGGCCCGCGGACTTCATCGTCTCCTCGATCACCGGTGCCTGCACGGTCGCGCCGAGGAAGGAGTCGATCAGCTCGGTCTCCTCCTGCGGGGAGATCCAGGCGTCGAAGAAGGTCCCGAAGAACAGCGACAGCAGCACGGAGCCGATCGCGCCCCAGGCGAAGGCGGAGACGAGCGAGAGCCGGGGCTGCGGCGTGTACCGGTCCAGCCACCACACCGCGCCGAGCACGAGCGCGACCGGCACGAGCGCCGCGGTGAGGGCGACCAGCGCGGTGCCGATGCCGAGCGGCCTGATCACCACCAGGTACAGCACGACCAGGGAGGCGAGGATGCCCAGCAGCGAGCCGATCAGCAGCACCCAGCGCAGCCAGCGTCGGCGGGGCCGGGCGGCGGCGGGCGTGCCCGGGCCGAGCCGGCCGGGGGCGCGGGGATCGGTGCGGGCGATGTCGTAGCCGTACCCGGGGTCGGGACCGGCCGGGGCGGCGGCGCCGGGGCCGACGGCCTGCGGTGGGCCGGGCTGGCGCGCGGGCGCGCCGGTAGAGCTGGTCACAGCGTGGCCCTGCCTCTCCCCCGGTGCTCGGTCGCGGTCGGTCGGCTCCCGCCGTCCGCACGGCGCTCCCCCCGGATGCGCTCGGCCATGCTAGCTCAGGCCCCGCCGCCGCCGGGCCACGCCTCGGCGTAGAGCCGACGGGTGTCCGCGAGCAGGATCGGGAGGGCCTTGGTGCGGCCGACGATGGGCAGGAAGTTCGCGTCCCCCGCCCAGCGCGGCACCACGTGCTGGTGCAGGTGGGCGGCGATCCCGGCGCCCGCGACCTCGCCCTGGTTCATGCCCAGGTTGAAGCCCGCGGGGCCGGAGACCTCGCGGATCACGGTCATCGCGGTGCGGGTGATCTCGGCGACCTCCGCCACCTCCTCCTCGGTCAGCTCCGTGTAGTCCGAGACGTGCCGGTCCGGGCACACCAGCAGATGGCCGGAGTTGTAGGGGTAGAGGTTCAGGATCGCGTAGGCGACGCGGCCGCGGTGGACGATGAGCGAGTCCTCGTCGCTGCGGCGCGGCCCCGCGCAGAAGGGGCACTGCTCGTCGTCGTGCGGGTCCTCGGGCTTGTTCTCGCCGCCGATATACGCCATCCGGTGCGGGGTCCACAGCCGCTGGGTGTCGTCGGGGACGCCCGCGAAGTCGCGGGCGTCCTCGAGCGCGGGCTCCCCGCCGGGCTGGTCGGCCGGGCTCACACCTGCACCTTGTCGGCGATCGCGGTGACGATCCGCTCCACGGCCTCGTCGACGTCGATGCCGTTGTCCTGGCTGCCGTCGCGCATGCGGAAGGAGACCGCGCCCTTCTCCTGGTCCTCGCCGCCGGCGATGAGGAGGTAGGGCACCTTCTCCTTGGTGTGGGTGCGGATCTTCTTCTGCATCCGGTCGTCGGAGGAGTCGACCTCGACGCGCACGCCGCGGGCGCGCAGCTTGGCGGCGACCTCCTCGAGGTAGGGCACGTACTCGGCGGCGACCGGCACCCCGACCACCTGAACCGGCGCGAGCCAGACCGGGAAGGCGCCCGCGTAGTGCTCGAGGAGCACGCCGAAGAAGCGCTCGATCGAGCCGAACAGGGCGCGGTGGATCATCACCGGGCGCCGGCGGGAGCCGTCGGGGGCGGTGTACTCGAGCTCGAACAGCTCCGGCTCGAAGAAGTCCAGCTGGATGGTGGAGAGCTGCCAGGTGCGGCCGATCGCGTCCTTCGCCTGGACGGAGATCTTCGGGCCGTAGAAGGCGGCGCCGCCCGGATCCGGGACGAGGTCGAGGCCGGAGGCGGTGGCGACCTCCTCGAGGGTGCGGGTCGCCTCCTCCCAGGTCGCCTCGTCGCCGACGGACTTCTCGGGGTCGCGGGTGGACAGCTCGAGGTAGAAGTCGTCCAGGCCGTAGTCGCGCAGCAGGTCCAGGACGAAGCCGAGCAGGCTGGAGAGCTCCTCCTTCATCTGCTCGCGGGTGGTGTAGATGTGGGCGTCGTCCTGGGTGAAGCCGCGGGCGCGGGTCAGGCCGTGGACCACGCCGGACTTCTCGTAGCGGTAGACGCTGCCGAACTCGAACAGCCGCAGCGGCAGCTCGCGGTAGGAGCGGCCGCGGGAGCGGTAGACGAGGTTGTGCATCGGGCAGTTCATGGGCTTGAGGTAGTAGTCCTGGCCCTGCTTGGTGACGTTGCCGTCGGCGTCGACCTCCTCGTCCATGTGCATGGGCGGGTACATGCCGTCGGCGTACCACTCGAGGTGGCGGGAGGTCTCGAAGAGGTTCTTCTTCGTGATGTGGGGGGTGGAGACGAAGGAGTAGCCGGCCTCGACGTGGCGGCGACGCGAGTAGTCCTCCATCTCCATCCTGATCATGGCGCCCTTGGGATGGAACACCGGCAGGCCGGAGCCGATCTCGTCGGGGAAGGAGAACAGGTCCAGCTCGCTGCCCAGGCGCCGGTGGTCGCGGCGCTCGGCCTCGGCGATCCGCTCCTGGTGGGCGCGCAGCTCCTCCTTGGTGGGCCAGGCGGTGCCGTAGACGCGCTGCAGCATCGGGTTCTTCTCGCTGCCACGCCAGTAGGCGGCGGCGGAGCGGGTCAGGGCGAAGCCGTTGCCGATGAGCTTGGTGGAGGGCAGGTGCGGGCCGCGGCAGAGGTCGGTCCAGACCACCTCGCCGCGCCGGTCGACGTTGTCGTACATGGTCAGGCCGCCCTCGCCGACCTCGACGCTCGCCCCTTCGGCGGCGCCGTCGGCGGTGGACTTCAGGCCGATGAGCTCGAGCTTGTAGGGCTCTGCGGCCTCCTCGGCGCGGGCCGCGTCGTCGGTGATCTCGCGGCGCACGAAGCGCTGGCCGGACTTGACGATCCGGTTCATCTCCTTCTCGAGCACCTTGAGGGTCTCGGGGGTGAAGGGCTCGGCGACGTCGAAGTCGTAGTAGAAGCCGTCGGTGATGGGCGGGCCGATGCCGAGCTTCGCATCGGGGTTCGTCTTCTGCACGGCCTGCGCGAGCACGTGCGCGGTCGAGTGGCGGAGGATCGAGAGCCCGTCAGGGCTGGAGATGTCTACGCCCTCGACGTCCTGCCCGTCCTCGAGCACGGTGTCGAGGTCGCGCAGCTCCCCGTCGATGCGCAGGGCGACGATCGCGGCGGTGCCCTCGAAGAGCGCGGTGCCCGTGGTCCCCTCCTCGATCTGCTGGGGGGAACCGTCGAGGGTGATGGCGATCTGGGCCACGTGCTGCTCCTTGCGTGTCGGGGTGAGCCGGCCGACGATGCCGGATCCGTCGTCGATGGTACCGGCCGGCACGCCCGCGCCGGACCGGCCCCTCGACGCCGGCGGCTCAGAGGGAGCGCGCGAGCTCCCTCACCCGGAGGAGCGCCGCCTCCATGATCTCCTCGGCACGATCGGGCTCGTGGTCCATGCCCTCGGCGGCGAGGGTGTGGGTAGTGCACCCCAGGAACTGGAACATCCCGGCGATGTACAGACTCGCGGGATCCTGCTGGCCGAAGTGGCCGCCGCTGGCCTGCAGGTGCACCACGGTCTTGTCCGTGACGAGGCCCTCCGCCTCGCCCTCGGCCGTGTACCGGAAGGTCACGCCGGCGCGGCAGACGGTGTCGATCCATGCCTTCAGACGCGTGGGCACCGAGAGGTTCCACAGCGGGTTCGCGATCACCACCAGGTCCGCGCTCTGGAACTGCTTGGTGTACTGGTCGATCAGCGCCAGCTTGTTCTGCTGGGCACCAGTGAGGTGGGAGAAGTGCTCGCCCGCTCGCAGCCGCTCCCAGCCGGTCATCATGTCCAGGTCGATCTCGGGCACGGCGGTCTCGTACAGCCGCACGTCGTCGACCACCGTGTCGGGGCGATGCGCTGTGAGCTCCTCGACGAAGGCGTCGGCCATCGTCATGGAACGGGACTAGCTGGGGTCCAGCGGATGGGCACGGACGATGAGGGCACGCATGCTGAGGTCTCCTCCGGGTCGGCGCGGCGGGTGACGTGACGGCGGTCTCGTCACCGTCGAGCCTAGAGACCTCGGAGGCCGCGCACCGGGACCGAGGGCCCGGTGGGCCCCGGCTGCGGGACCCGGCGCGGGGCGCCTCTCCGCGGACGCAGAAGAGCCCCGGCCGGGGGGCCGAGGCTCTTCTGCTGGGGGTGGGCGATACTGGGATCGAACCAGTGACCTCTTCCGTGTCAGGGAAGCGCGCTACCGCTGCGCCAATCGCCCGGGACGGCACCGACGGGTGCCGTTCGAGGTGGGTACGGGATTCGAACCCGTGTACACGGCTTTGCAGGCCGTTGCCTCGCCTCTCGGCCAACCCACCGGGTGATGCTCACGCATCATACGGAACAGCGCTCCCGACGCGAGGTCGGGAGCGCCGTTCCCCCGGAGCGGACGACCGGATTCGAACCGGCGACCCTCACCTTGGCAAGGTGATGCTCTACCAACTGAGCTACGTCCGCAGGACAGCGATCCGAGGATCCTGCCGTGGGCGATACTGGGATCGAACCAGTGACCTCTTCCGTGTGAAGGAAGCGCGCTACCGCTGCGCCAATCGCCCTGAGGTGATGCCCGCTCTCTCGATCGGACTTGAAGAAGCTTACATGCTCCCGACGGGTGCTCGCGCCACTTCTGGATGTGACCTGCGTCCCGGTCGGTCGGAGCGGCGTCGGACCCGACGAGCCGACCCTCCGGCCCCGCCGCATCCGGGCCCCATCGCCCCCCCGATCCGATCGCACGGACGCGCCGCCGATCCGACTGCACGGGCGCGCCGCGCCCGTGAGGCGCGAGGGCGGAGCGCGAGCGCGGTCCGCGCCCCTCGCGCCCCGAAGCCCCGGCCGACCGGCCGACACGAGCACTCCGCACACCCCGACCCTGCCGCCCGTGACCTCGAACACTGAACGCCGTCCGGGTTTGCGCCGGGGCCGGGACGCGCCTAAGGTAACTCCTCGTCGGCCCAGTCGATGTGCGGACGTAGCTCAGTTGGTAGAGCATCACCTTGCCAAGGTGAGGGTCGCCGGTTCGAATCCGGTCGTCCGCTCCATCCCTCCCCGGCGCCTCCGGCGCGACGGGCGATTGGCGCAGCGGTAGCGCGCTTCCCTGACACGGAAGAGGTCACTGGTTCGATCCCAGTATCGCCCACCATGCAAGGCCCCGGCTCCGGCCGGGGCCTTTCTCGTCCCCTGCCCCGGCGGCGACCCCGTCCCCTCCTGTGCCGTGTCCGGCCCCGCGGGAGTATCACGATCGGGCCCGCCTCGCCGCGCACCGATCCCAGCCCGCCCGCGCGCACTACTGTGGGGCCATGCAGATCTGGACAGGTAAGTCGTATCCCCTCGGCGCCACGTTCGACGGCTCGGGCACCAACTTCGCACTCTTCTCCGAGGCGGCCGAGCGGGTGGAGCTGTGCCTGTTCGACGAGGACGGCGCCGAGCGGCGCATCGACGTCACCGAGGTCGACGCCTACGTGTGGCACGTCTACCTCCCCGCGGTCCAGCCCGGCCAGCGCTACGGCTACCGCGTGCACGGCCCCTTCGACCCCAGCGCAGGACTGCGCTGCGACCCCTCGAAGCTGCTGCTGGACCCGTACGCGAAGGCGATCGCCGGCATGGCCAGCAACCATCCCTCGCTGTACAGCTACGACTTCGAGGATCCCGAGAAGCGCAACACCGAGGACTCCGCCGCCCACACCATGCACTCGGTCGTGGTCTCCCCCTTCTTCGACTGGGGCAACGACCATCCGCCGGCGCACGAGTACCACGACACCGTGATCTACGAAGCGCACGTCAAGGGCCTGACGATGCTGCACCCGGAGATCGACGACAACATCCGCGGCACCTACGTCGCGATGGGCCATCCCGCCGTGATCGAGCACCTCAGGGAGCTGGGCGTCACCGCGGTCGAGCTGATGCCGGTCCACCAGTTCGTGCAGGACGGCCATCTCGTCGAGAAGGGGCTGCGCAACTACTGGGGATACAACACGATCGGGTTCTTCGCACCGCACAACGAGTACGCCTATGCGGGCGACCTGGGCCAGCAGGTCCAGGAGTTCAAGCAGATGGTCAAGAACCTCCACGAGGCGGACATCGAGGTCATCCTCGACGTGGTCTACAACCACACGGCCGAGGGGAACCACCTGGGCCCCACCCTGTGCTTCCGCGGCATCGACAACAGCGCCTACTACCGCCTGGTCGAGGGCGACGAGGCGCACTACTACGACACCACCGGCACCGGGAACTCGCTGCTGATGCGCACCCCGCACGTGCTGCAGCTGATCATGGACTCGCTGCGCTACTGGGTCACCGAGATGCACGTGGACGGCTTCCGCTTCGACCTCGCCTCGACCCTCGCGCGCGAGCTGCACGAGGTGGACCGGCTCTCCGCCTTCTTCGACATCATCCAGCAGGACCCGATCATCTCCCAGGTCAAGCTCATCGCCGAGCCGTGGGACCTGGGCGAGGGCGGCTACCAGGTGGGAGGCTTCCCGCCGCTGTGGTCGGAGTGGAACGGCCGCTATCGCGACTCGGTGCGGGACTTCCACCGCTCGGAGCCGGGCACCGTCGGCGACTTCACCTCGCGCCTGGCCGGCAGCTCGGACCTCTACCAGCACACCGGCCGCACTCCGATCGCGTCGATCAACTTCGTCACCGCCCACGACGGGTTCACGATGCGGGACCTCGTCTCCTACAACGAGCGGCACAACGAGGCCAATCAGGAGGGCGGCGGCGACGGGGAGAGCCACAACCGCTCCTGGAACTCGGGAGTCGAGGGCGACACCGACGACGAGGCCGTGCTCGCCCTGCGCAAGCGCCGGGCCAAGAACCTCATGGCCACGCTGCTGGTCAGCCAGGGCGTGCCGATGATCCTGCACGGCGACGAGATGGGACGCACCCAGCAGGGCAACAACAACACCTACTGCCAGGACAACGAGCTGTCGTGGGTGGACTGGGAGCTCGACGAGCACCAGGAGGAGATGCTCTGGTTCACCCAGCGCATGATCGCGCTGCGCCGCGAGCACCCGATCTTCCGCCGGCGCCGCTTCCTGCAGGGCGTGGTGCGCGAGGACGCCGGCTCCGTGCTCAAGGACGTGGAGTGGCTGGGCACCGACGGGGAGCCGATGACCGAGGAGGAGTGGAACGATCCTCAGAACAAGTGCCTGACCATGTTCCTCAACGGCTCCGCGATCCCCGAGCCCAACTCCCGCGGCGAACGGATCGAGGGCGACTCGGCGCTGGTGGTGTTCAACGCCTCCGGCAACGACGTCGATGTCGTGCTGCCCGGCGAGGAGTACGGCGCCGAGTGGGAGGTCGTGCTCGGCACGGGCGACACCATCGACGTCGGCTCCGTCTTCGACGCCGGCCAGCAGGTCGTCCGCCCCGGCCATTCGATGCTGATCCTCATGCGGCCCCCGGAGACGGGCGAGGACGAGGAGCGCGCCGCCGACGACCTCGAGCGCACGGTCCGCGCCTGACCCACAAGAAGGAGAGCCCTGCAGTGAGCCTCGAGACCGGTCCCCGTCCCACGACCCGGGAGACGCCGTCCCGGCGCTCCCGACCCGCCGTCACCGGGGCCCAGCCCGCGGTGCGCCGGGTCCCGACCTCGACCTACCGCCTGCAGCTGCACGCCGGCTTCACCGCCGACGACGCGGCGGAGATCGTGCCCTATCTCGCCCGGCTCGGCGTGGGGCACCTGTTCTGCTCCCCCGTGCTGCAGGCCGCGCCCGGCTCGACCCACGGCTACGACGTCGTGGACCACACCCGCATCAGCGAGGAGATCGGCGGGGAGGAGGCGCTGCACCGCCTCGCCGAGGCCGCCCACTCCCACGGGATGGGGATCGTCGTGGACGTCGTCCCCAACCACATGTCGATCCCGACCCCGATCTGGCACAACCGGGCACTGTGGTCGGTGCTGCGCGACGGCCCCGCCTCCCCCTTCGCCGAGTGGTTCGACCTCGAGCTCTCCGGCGAGCGCTCGGTGCTCGTGCCTGTGCTGGGACGGCCCATCGGGGCGGTCCTCGCCGACGGGGAGATCACGATGGGCGTCGAGGAGGTCCCGCAGGCCGACGGGTCGGTCGCCGAGGAGACCGTGGTGCGCTACTACGACCACGTGCTGCCCGTCGCCACCGGCACCGAGCACCTCGGGCTCGCCGATCTGCTGGACCGCCAGTGGTACCGGCTCGCGTACTGGAAGGTCTCCGACGAGGAGCTGAACTACCGGCGCTTCTTCGACGTGGACACCCTCGCCGCGGTGCGGGTCGAGGACCCTGCCGTGTTCGAGGCGACCCATCGCACGCTGCTGCAGCTGCAGGGCGAGGGCGTGATCGACGGCTACCGGATCGACCATCCCGACGGCCTCTCCGATCCTCGCGGCTACCTGCGCGATCTCGAGCGCGCGACCGACGGGGCCTGGACCGTGATCGAGAAGATCCTCGAGGGCGAGGAGCACCTGCCCGGCGACTTCCCCTGCGCGGGCACGACCGGCTACGACGCGCTGTGGCGGGTGACGGGCCTGTTCCACGACCCGCACGGCGCGCTGGGCCTGACCCATCTGTGGCAGCGGCGCACCGGTGACCTGCGACCCTTCGAGGAGGTCGCCGCCGAGTCCACGGACCTCGTGGTCACCACCAGCCTGTGGGCCGAGATCGAACGGCTGACCGCGCTGATCCACGGGATCTGCCAGGACGACATCCGCCTGCGCGACACCACGCGGCGCAACATCCAGAAGGTCGTCGTCGCGCTGCTGACCTCGATGGACCGCTACCGCGCCTACATCGTCCCGGGCGAGCCCGCCCCCGGCGCCGAGCGGGCCGTGATCGAGCAGGCCGCGGCGCGGGCACAGGCCCGGCTCGGGGACGACGAGGACCTCGCCGCGACCCTCGAGCTGGTCGTCGCCCTGGTGTGCGGGGACGAGGCGGGCAGCGCGGGGCGCAGCCGCAGCGCCGAGCGCGACGAGGTCGTGGTCCGCTTCGCGCAGACCTGCGGCCCCGTCCACGCCAAGGGGCTCGAGGACACCGCGTTCTACCGCTACACCCGCTTCCTGGCCGTGAACGAGGTGGGCTCGGACCCGGAGCGGATCGGGGTCGAGTCGGATGTGCTGCACGACCACGCCCTGCACATGGTGCGCACCCGGCCCGATGCGATGACCACCCTGTCCACCCACGACACCAAGCGCAGCGAGGACGTGCGGGCGCGCCTGGCCGTCCTCACCGAGCAGCCGCTCGAGTGGGCGCTGGTGGTGCAGGACCTGGATCGGGCGACCTCCGCGCATCGCGGCGACCGGGTCGACGGGGCGATCGAGCTGCTGCTGTGGCAGACCCTGGCCGCCTGCTGGGAGCTGCCCGGCTCCGGGGCCGCGCCGCTGGACGCGGACCGGCTCGAGGGCTACCTCGCCAAGGCGATGCGCGAGGCGAAGACCCACACCACCTGGACCGAGCAGGACGCCGAGTACGAGCGCGAGGTGCAGGCCCTGGGGCGAGCGGCGCTGGAGTCCGAGGAGGTCGCCGCGATCCTCGCCGACTGGACCCGGCGCACGGCCGCCGTGCAGCGCGCCGCGATCCTCGGCCAGAAGCTCGTGCAGCTCACGATGCCCGGCGTGCCCGACGTCTACCAGGGCAACGAGAGCGTGGACCTCTCCCTGGTGGACCCCGACAACCGCCGCGAGGTCGACCACGCCGCGCACGCCGCCCGCCTCGGACGGATGATCGAGGGCGCCCGTCCCGAGGGGATCGGCGACGAGAAGCTGTGGCTGACCCACCGTGCGCTGGTGCTGCGCCGGGAGCGGCCGGACCTGTTCCAGGGCCGGGACGCCGCCTACCACCCGCTGCCCACCACGACCGGCCATGCCGTCGCCTTCGGCCGCGCGTGCGGTGAGGGACCGGTCGAGGTGGTCACCGTCGTCACCCGGCTCGCGCACGGACTCGCCCAGCGCGGCGGCTGGGGCGAGAGCCGGATCGGCCTGCCCGAGGGCCGCTGGCGCGACGTGCTCGGCGGCGCGGAGCACGAGGGCGGGATGGTCCCGCTGGTCGAGCTGCTGGACGACAGCCCCGTCGCGCTGCTGGTGCGCGTCGGCGCCACCCCGACCGGCGCCCTGCCGGTCCCCCACCCCCTGAAGGAGACGCGATGACTGCCGCACCGCACCCCCCGACCCCGCTCGGCGCGATGGACCGCTATCGCGTGTGGGCCCCGTCGGCCGACGCCGTGGCGATCCGCGTGGACGGGACCGTGCACACCATGGCCCCGGCCGAGGAGGGATGGTTCGAGCTGTCGGACCCGGCGCCCGTGGCGGGGGCGCGCTATGCCTTCCGCCTCGACGACGGGGAGCTGTGGCTGCCGGATCCCCGGTCGCTGTCCCAGCCGGACGGCGTCCACGCCGCGAGCGAGGTCGTCGACGCGCAGGCGCTCGCGCCGTCACCGGGATGGGAGGGCAGGGACCTGCGCGGGGCCGTGCTCTACGAGCTGCACGTGGGCACCTTCGCCCCGGGGCCGGACGGCGCCGGCGGCACCCTCGACACCGCGATCGAGCGGCTCGACGCGCTGGTCGAGCTCGGCGTGGACGCAGTCGAGCTGATGCCGCTGGCGACCTTCCCCGGCGAGCGCGGCTGGGGCTACGACGGGGTGGGGCTGTACGCCGTGCACTCCGCCTACGGCGGGCCGGAGGCGCTGGCCCGCTTCGTGCGCGCCGCCCATGACCGCGGCCTCGCCGTCGTGCTCGACGTGGTCCACAACCACCTGGGCCCCTCGGGGAACTACCTGGGCATGTTCGGCCCGTACTTCACGGACCGCCACGAGACGCCCTGGGGCGAGGCGGTGAACCTCGACCAGCCCGGCTCCCGCCAGGTGCGCGACTTCCTGCTGGGCAGCGCCCGGCAGTGGCTGGTGGAGCTGGGGCTGGACGGGCTGCGGCTGGATGCGGTGCACGAGCTGAAGGACGACTCCTCCCCGCACTTCCTCGCCGAGCTCGCTGGCGCCGTCGCCGCCTGGCAGGAGGAGACCGGGCGCCCCCTCGCCCTGATCGCCGAATCGGATCGCAACCAGCCCGCGACCGTCACACCGACGGGCGCGGGCGGCCTGGGGATGGACATGCAGTGGGCCGACGACGTGCACCACGCCGTGCACGCCTGGGCCACCGGCGAGCGCGCCGGCTACTACGCCGACTTCGGCGACGCCGACGTGCTCGCCGCCGTGCTGCCGGGGATCTTCCTGCACGCCGGCACGTACTCGAGCTTCCGCGGCCGGGTGTGGGGCGCGCCGGTGGACCCCGCCTCCCCCGACTACGACGGCCACTCCTTCGTCACCTTCCTGCAGGACCACGACCAGGTCGGCAACCGGGCCGCCGGCGACCGGATCCACCACGGCATCTCCCCGGGCGCGCATGCCGCCGCGATCGCGCTGATCCTGCTGGGCTCGGGCACGCCGATGCTCTTCCAGGGCGAGGAATGGGCGGCCTCGACCCCTTTCGCCTTCTTCACCGACCACGACGACGAGCTCGGCCCCCTGGTCAGCGCTGGCCGCGCCGAGGAGTTCGCGGCGATGGGATGGTCCGCGGAGGTGCCCGACCCGCAGCAGCGCTCGACCTTCGTCGGCTCGCAGCTGCGCTGGGAGGAGCGCACCGAGGGCGAGCACGGGCGGATGCTCGAGTGGTACCGGGAGCTGATCGCGCTGCGCCGCGCGCACGAAGCGCTGCGCTCGGGCGATCTGGCCGCGACCCGCGTCGAGGTGCTCGCCGAGGAGACGGTGCTGATGCATCGCGGGGAGCTCTCGGTGCTCGCCCACCGCGGCCCGGGCGCGCTCGCCGCGGCCGACGGGCGGGTGCTCCACGCCGAGGAGGTGCTGGGCTCCTTCGGGCCGCTCCGTCACGGACAGGACGGGGGCGTGCACCTGGAGGGTGCGGGAGCGGCCGTGCTGCGCGGGGCGCGCCTCAGCGGCTGAGGACGAGCCCGTCCCGGGCGAGGGAGGCCAGGCGCGACAGCGCCCGGAGGTACTTCTTGCGATACCCGGAGCGCAGCAGCTCGGCGGAGAACAGGTCCTCGAGCACACCGTCCCCGGGCTCGCTCGCCGCGGCCCGGCCGTCGGCGTCCGCGCCGCCTGCCGGGGAGAGGGAGAGGAGCACCGGGACCTCCCGGTCGTAGAGCCGGTCCACGAGGACCACGAAGCGCAGCGCGTCGTGGTGGTGCGTGAGCCCGTGCACCCCGGTGAGATGCGCGGCGGCGACCTCGTCGATCAGGGCGCCGTAGCGGGAGGGGTGGACGCGCATGAGATGCGCGAGCAGCTCGTCGAAGCCGTCGAGGGTCGCGCCGTCCTGCGCCGCGGCGTGCTCGCGCACCTCCTGCTCGGGCAGGGCGGAGATCTCGGCGACCCCGTCGCGGCGCCGGTAGTCCTCGCCGTCGATCCGCAGCACCTCGAAGCGCTCGGCCATCGCCTGGATCTCCCGCAGGAAGTCCTGGGCGGCGAAGCGTCCCTCGCCGAGCGCGTCGGGGAGGGTGTTGGAGGTCGCGACGATGGAGACGCCCCGGTCGGAGAGCTCCCGGATCAGCCGCGTCATGAGCAGGGTGTCGCCGGGGTCGTCGAGCTCGAACTCGTCGATGCAGACCAGGCGCGAGGCCCCCAGCAGGTCCACGGCCTTCTGGAAGCCGAGCGCGCCGACCAGGTCGGTGTACTCCACGAAGGTGCCGTAGACCTTCTCCCCCTCGACCGCGTGGAAGAGCGAGGTGAGCAGGTGGGTCTTGCCCACGCCGAAGCCGCCGTCGAGGTAGATGCCGCGGGCCGCCTCGCTGCGTCGGCGCAGCCGGGAGAGGAATCCGCCGCGCGGCCGGTCGAGGGCGGCGGCGGAGGCGGAGACGCGCTCCTTGGCCTCCTGCTGGGATGGGTGCGCGGGGTCGGGGACGTAGTTTTCCAGGCGCGCCTGCGCGAAGCGGGGCGGGGGCACGAGGTCCGCGAGCAGTCGTTCGAGGGTCGGTTCGGGGCGACGGTCGCAGAGGGAGTCGGTCACGCCGGTCAGTGTAGGGGCGCATCCCGCACCGCGTGCCGTGCCCCGGGCGGTTCCCCGGTGCGCGATGATCGAGGACACACCCTCCGGCCGTGCTCCGGAGCGGCATGTCCCGTCCCGCCCGTCCTGTGCGAAGGAGTCCCCGTGCACCTGCTGCTGCGCGACGGCGCCCCGCTGCCCTCCCCCGTGCCCGTACCGGCCGACGCCGAGGGCGCCCGCGCGCTCGCCGCGCTGTACGCCGCCCCGCAGCTCCCGCCGGGCGCGGTGCACGTGCGCGCGATGATGACCACCACGATCGACGGCGCGGTCGCGGGGGCCGACAGGACCTCCGGCTCGCTCCACGACCCCGACGACTCGTTCCTCTTCTCCGTGCTGCGGGCGCTCGCCGACGTGGTGGTGGTGGGGGCCTCGACCGTGCGGGCGGAGGACTACCGCAGCGTGCGCGGCCGCGAGGACCTGCTGCGGCCCTCCCTCCGGCCCGGCGGCGCCCCGCGACCTGCGCTCGCGATCTGGTCGCGCAGCGGGGAGCTGCCGGACTACCTCGACCCTGATCAGCCGACGTATCTGCTCACCCCGTCGGCCGGGGCGAAGGACGCCGCGCGCCGCTCGGGCCTGCCCGCCGCGCAGGTGCTCGCCGCCGACTCCCCGCAGGAGGCGGTCGAGGCGCTCGCCGCCCGGGGGATGCGGCTGATCCAGGCCGAGGGCGGACCGTCGGCCCTCGCCCGGCTGGCGGAGGCGGAGCTGCTGGACGAGCTGTGCTTCACCACCGCGCACCGCACCGTCGGCGGCCCCTCCCCGCGGGTGCTCGACGGCGCCGCGCACGAGACGCGCTGGACGCTGGAGTCGCTGCTGCTGGGCGAGGGTGCGACGCTGTCGCGCTATCGGCGGGCCTGAGCACCCCCGGTCGGGGCGCGACCGGGGCCCGCAGGGCTCGAGCGCTCAGAGACGCATCCCGATCGACCCCTCGAGCGCGGGCGCGGCCGGATCGCGCACCGGCACCTCGAGCGCGGCGGCCTGCTCCCCGAGACCGAGCGCATCGCCGAGGAAGTCGGCCAGCAGCCGCTCGTACCGGGCGGGATCGCGGTTCCACTCGCGGGTGTGGGAGGCGCCCTCGAAGGGCTCGAACTCGATGAGGTCCGGCCGGAGCGCGGCGAGATGACGGCTCGGGGCGGGGGGCACCGTCGCATCGTCGAGGGCGTGGAAGAGGAGGGTGCGGTGGCGCAGGTGACGGCCGTAGTAGGCGGGCGTCATCTCGTGCAGCGCCAGCGGCTCGTGCAGGCGCACCATCCGCGCCCCGATGCTCGAGGTCATCATCCACAGCGCGAGCCGTCGCATCGGGGCGGGGGCCTTCAGCGCGGTGGCGTGGTAGGCGAGGATGTCCTGCCAGTCCACGGCCGGGGAGTCGAGCACGAGGGCCGCGATGCGGTCGCGGTGTGCGGAGCGGACGGAGGTGCGCAGCACGATCCCGCCGCCCATCGACCAGCCCACCAGCACGAGGCGCCGGGCGCCCTGGGCCACCGCGTACTCGATCGCCGCCTCGGTGTCCTCCCACTCGGCCGAGCCCAGGTGGTGCATCCGGTCCGCGGAGGCGGGGGCGCCGACGTCGTTGCGGTAGGTGATGGTGAGACTGGTCAGCCCCAGCCGGTGCAGGAGCGGGATCACGCGGAGCGCCTCGCCGCGGGCGGAGCCGTGGCCGTGCACCAGGATCGCCCAGGTGTCCTCCTGCCCCGGCACGGACCCCTCGGCCTCGTCGGGCCGCACGAGCCACGCCGGCATCGGGCCGACGGGCGAGCTGATCTCCACCTCCTCCGTCTCCAGCCCGTGCGCCGTCTGCGGCGTGCCGGCCCAGAAGAAGCCGTTGGACTTCGCCCGGTCCACGAGGAGCGGCTCGTCGGTGTCGCGGGCGAGCAGCGGCCGGGAGACGGTGGTCTGCGTGGGGTGATCGTCGACCGGTCCGAGCCGCACGTGCACGGTCCCGCCGGACTGGCGCAGCGCCAGCAGCCCGTCGCGCCGCGTGGTCGCGGAGGCGTCGAGGTGCACCCGGTCGGAGTGGACGGCGCGGACGGTGACGTCGGGCCGTCCGCGCAGGCTCTCCCGCGGCACCAGCGGCAGTCGGGCCATGACCCGGGCGCCGACGGTGAGCAGCCCTGCGCTGAGCGCGAACGCCCCGGCGGCCCCGGTGATCCCGTAGCCCGCCACGTGGGACCATCGCGCCTGGTCAGGGCGTGCGGCCAGGAGCCGCTCGCGAAGGGGCACAGCCGTGGTCGGGCGGTTCCGGAAGAGGTCGCGCGTCATATCGCGCATCCTATCGACGCACTACCATTGACCCTGAGAACACCCGTCCGCACCGGCGGCGACGAGCCCGTCCCCGCCGGTCCGCGGCCCCAGGCGGCGCCAGGCGCCGCAGAGCGGAGGCATCATGTCCACCGAGCCCATCGGCACCCGTCCCTACCCGGTCGCGATCAGCGAGGAGGAGTGGCGCGAGCGTCTCTCCCCCGCCGAGTACCAGGTGCTCCGCCAGGGCGGCACCGAGCGCCCCGGCAGCGGCGAGTACGAGGAGGTGCGTCCCGCCGGCACCTACGCCTGCCGCGCCTGCGGCGTCGAGCTGTTCACCGCCGAGACCCAGTTCGACGCCCACTGCGGCTGGCCGGCGTTCTACGCCCCGGGCGACGCCGACGCGGTGGAGCTGCTCGAGGACACCTCGCTCGGCATGCGCCGCATCGAGGTGCGCTGCGCGAGCTGCGGCTCGCACCTCGGCCACGTCTTCGAGGGCGAGGGCTTCCCCACCCCGACCGACCAGCGCTACTGCATCAACTCGATCAGCCTGCTGCACAGCGACGACGGGGCCGACCGCGGCTGACCCCGGCGCGCCTGCCGGGCGGGCGGGCACGCCGGGGATAGCCTCCCTGCGTGTCCGTCCATCGAATCCGCACCGGCGACGACACCTTCCGCGCCGCCATCGACGCCATGACCAGCGCTCCCCATCGCCCGGAGTTCACATGGCGCACCATCCCGGCCCCGTCCCGGATGGCGCCCTCGACGTGGGCCTGCACCGGGGAGATCCTGGTCCATGACGACGAGCTCGCCTCCGGTCGTCTGGTGGTCCTGCACGACCCGGCCGGCCAGGAGTCCTGGGACGGCACCTCGAGGATGGTCGCGCTGGTCCAGGCGCAGCTCGAGCCCGAGTTCGCGATCGAGTCGATGCTCGGCGACGTCGCCTGGTCCTGGGTGACCGAGTCCCTCGAGCTGCACGACGC
This sequence comes from Brachybacterium sp. SW0106-09, assembly GCF_001293905.1. Lineage (NCBI taxonomy): Bacteria > Bacillati > Actinomycetota > Actinomycetes > Micrococcales > Dermabacteraceae > Brachybacterium > Brachybacterium sp. SW0106-09. Next base: position 18,654 of record NZ_BCAK01000023.1, on the reverse strand, counting down.
AGACGCCCGGGAGCTCGGCTGCACGGCGACCCGCGTCGTCTCCCAGTCCTACGGCGCGCTCGCCTCGCGGCCCTCCACGGTCGACGTCGAGATGCGGGTGTCGTGGACGCCGGAGCCCTCCGAGGACGGCGACCTCGCCCTCGCCCCGCACTTCGCGGCCTGGACCGCGATGCTCGCCGCCGCCGGAGGGCTGCCCCCGGCGCCCCCGCAGATCTCGGCGATCGCCCCCACCCACCATGCGCGAGCGCCCCGCACCGCGGAGGACGACGGGGAGCTGCGGTGAACGCCGCGAGCGACACCTCCCCCGCCGATCCCGCCGGCCCTGCCAGCGCCGCCGATCCCGCGGCGTCCCGCTCCCACCGCCGCACCCGCACGCGCGGCCCTCGCCGCCCCCGCCCCCTCGAGACCACGGACAGCGCAGCCAGCACCCAGATGCCCCACGACACCGCCACCACGCCCGCCGCAGGACCCGAGCTGCGCGACCTCACCGCGCCCCGCGACGGACTCGTCCCCGTGATCGATCGCATCCAGCCGCTGCTGGCCTGGTGCGAGGCCGCGGCCTCCGATCCCGCCGAGCCGGTCGCGGTGGACGCCGAGCGCGCCTCCAGCTACCGCTACAGCTCCCGCGCCTATCTGGTGCAGCTGCGCACCGAGGCGGCCGGCACCGCACTGATCGACCCGCTGGCGTTCACGATGCCGGGCACGCTGCGCACCCTGCTGGCCGAGCGCGAGTGGGTGCTGCATGCGGCCGGTCAGGACCTGCCGAGCCTGGCGGAGCTGGGCCTGCACCCGGGCGGCCTGTTCGACACCGAGCTCGCGGCGCGGCTGCTGGGCATGGAGCGGGTGGGGCTCGGCGCGGTGGTCGAGGACACCCTCGCCCTGCGCCTGGCCAAGGAGCACTCCGCCGCGGACTGGTCGAAGCGGCCGCTGCCGGAGAGCTGGCTGGTCTACGCCGCGCTCGACGTCGAGGTGCTGGTCCAGGTGCGGGACGTGCTGGCGCAGCGCCTCGAGGAGGCCGGCAAGGCGGACTGGGCCGCTCAGGAGTTCGCCCACGAGCGCACCCGCGAGCACGGTCCCACCCGCTCCTCGAGCTGGCGGGGGCTGCACGGCCTGGGCGCCCTGCGCACCGTGCGGCAGCTCGCGGCGGCGCGGGAGATGTGGACCCGCCGCGACGAGCTCGCGAGCGAGGCGGACCTCTCCCCGCACCGGGTGATCAAGGACCGCGACCTCGTCGCCGCCGCGAAGGAGGCGCCGCGCGGGAGGGAGGCCTTCGACCGGGCGCTGCCGTCGAAGATGCGGCACAAGGACCGCTGGTGGCAGGTCGCCCGCTCGGGCATCGACCTGCCCGCCTCGCATCTGCCGGAGCGCTCCGAGCGGTCCTATCCCCCGCCCCACAAGCTCTGGGCCAAGAAGCATCCCGAGGTGGCCGAGCGCTACCAGGTGGTGCGCGCCGCGGTGAACGAGCGCGCCGAGGATCTCGAGATGCCGCCGGAGAACCTCCTCCAGCCCGCGCTGCTGCGCCAGTGGGTGTGGGAGCACGAGGAGGCCGGGGCCGAGGCGGAGGTCGAGCGGGCGCTGCGCGACCTGGGTGCCCGTCCCTGGCAGGCGGAGCAGTCCGCGCCGGTGATCCACCGGGCGCTCGTCGAGTCCGTCTGAACCCGGGAAGCGCCCGCTCAGGCCCGTCCGGGCCGCTCCATGAACGGCGCGTCGGCGGGTCGCAGCGAGACCGCGGGGGATCCACCGCCGCGCAGCGACTTCAGGGCGAGCAGGGCGGCGACCGTGGTGCCGTTGGTGATCCGGCCCTCGAGCACCGCGGCGACGGCCTCGCCCAGCGGGACCCAGCGGCTGATCAGCTCGGCCTCCTCGTCGACGCGCTCGAACTCCTCCTCGCTCTCGCGCACGCCCTCGGCGAGGTAGACCCGGATCACCTCGTCGCTGCCGCCCGGGCTCGGGCGGAGGTCAACCAGGGTGGACATCCGCACCGGCTCGCATCCCGCCTCCTCGGCGAGCTCGCGGGCGGCGGCGACGTGGGGCGGCTCGCCGGCGAGGTCGAGCAGCCCGGCGGGGATCTCCCACAGCCGGTGGCCGACGGGATGGCGGTACTGGCGGATCAGCAGCACCCGGTCGGCCTCGTCCACGGCGAGGACCGCGACGGCGCCGGTGTGGCGGATGTACTCGCGGTCGAAGCGCACGCCCGGCGCGAAGTCGATGGTGTCGCGCACGAGGTCCCACACCATCCCCTCGTGCACCGTGCGGTGCGCGGCGACGGGGCGGAGGTCCGCGTCGTCGCGCAGCGGGTCCTCGCCGCCGTGCTGCGGGTGCTGGGTCGTGCCGTCGGTCATCGCCGCTCCGTCCTCGGTCGTCGCGGGCCGCCGGGAGGGGAGGTCCCGGCGCGCCCGCGCGGGTCTCAGTCCTGCTGGTCCTGGTCGTCCTCGCGCTCGGCGAGCTCGGGCACGGTCCCGTCGGGCTCCACCTCGAGCAGGCGGGTGGACTTCTGGAGGTCGAGCGCCGCCCCGATCAGACCCGCGAACAGCGGATGGGCGCGGGTGGGGCGGGACTTCAGCTCGGGATGGGCCTGGGTGCCGATGTAGAACGGGTGCACCTCTGCGGGCAGCTCCACGAACTCGACCAGGGAGTGGTCCTCGGTCAGCTCGGAGACGCCGGAGATGCACAGCCCCGCCTGCTCGAGCCGGTCGCGATAGGCGTTGTTGACCTCGTAGCGGTGACGGTGCCGCTCGGCGACCTCGGTGGTGCCGTACACCTCGGCGGCGAGGGAGCCCTCGGCGAGGGTGTGGTCGTACGAGCCGAGCCGCATGGTGCCGCCCAGGTCCCCGGCGCCGGAGACGATGTCCTCCTGCTCGGCCATGGTCGCGATGACGGGATGGGCGGTGTCAGGGTCGAACTCGGTGGAGTGCGCTCCCGTCAGGCCCAGCTCGGTGCGGGCGTACTCGATCACCATCGACTGCATGCCCAGGCAGAGGCCCAGCGCGGGCAGGCCGTGGGTGCGGGCGTGGCGCAGCGCGCCGACCTTCCCGTCCACGCCGCGCACGCCGAAGCCGCCGGGGACGACGATCGCGTCGACGTCCGCGAGCTGCTCGCGGGCCCCGTCCTCGCTCGCGCACAGGTCCGACTCGACCCAGCGGATCGTGACCTTCGCGCTGTGGTGGAAGCCGCCGGCGCGCAGCGCCTCGGTGACCGAGAGGTATGCGTCGGGCAGGTCGACGTACTTGCCGACCAGGGCGACGGTGACCTCGTAGGCGGGATGCTGGACGCGGCGCAGCAGCTCCTCCCACTGGCTCCAGTCCACGTCGTGGCTGAGCAGGTCCAGCCGCCGGATCGCATAGGCGTCCAGGCCCTCGCCGTGCAGCACGAGCGGGATCTCGTAGATGGAGGGGGCGTCGGCGCAGGTGACGACCGCGTCGATGTCCACATCGCACATCGAGGAGATCTTGGACTTCACGGAGGCGGGCAGCGCCCGGTCGGCGCGCAGCACGATCGCGTCGGGCTGGATGCCGATGCTGCGCAGCGCGGCGACGGAGTGCTGGGTGGGCTTGGTCTTCAGCTCCTGGGACGGGCCGATGAAGGGCACCAGGGAGACGTGCACGAAGAACACGTTCTCACGGCCGATGTCCTGGCGGACCTGGCGCGCGGCCTCGAGGAAGGGCTGGGACTCGATGTCGCCGACGGTGCCGCCGACCTCGGTGATGATCACGTCCACGTCGTCACCGGCCTGGGAGCGCATCGACTCCTTGATCTGGTTGGTGATGTGCGGGATGACCTGCACGGTGTCGCCGAGGTACTCGCCGCGGCGCTCCTTGGCGATCACGGTGGAGTAGACCTGGCCGGTGGTAACGTTCGCGTTGGCGGAGAGGTTCTCGTCGAGGAACCGCTCGTAGTGGCCGATGTCGAGGTCGGTCTCGGCGCCGTCTTCGGTGACGAACACCTCGCCGTGCTGGAAGGGGTTCATCGTGCCCGGGTCCACGTTGAGGTACGGGTCGAGCTTCTGCATCGTCACGCGCAGCCCGCGGCTGCGCAGGAGCATCCCGAGCGAGGAGGCCGTCAGTCCCTTGCCGAGGCTGGAGACGACACCGCCGGTGACGAAGATGTGCTTGGTGGTGCCCTCGTTGCGGAAGGGCTTGGCCGATGCGGCCGCCCCGATCCGGGGGATGGGGCCGGTGCCGGTCTGGGGTGCGCTCGCGCTCGTGTCTGCCACGGACGGCCAACCTACCATCGACGGGGTGCGGGGGCGAGGATCTCCTCGAGCTGGGCCAGGAGATCCTCGGCACGCGGGAGCTCGCGGGCCCGCCGCCGGGAGGCGGTCTCGGCGCGGCGCCGTGCGAGCGGGGCGCGGAGCGTGATGACCGCCGCGGCGAGCGCCTCCGCGTCGCCGACGGGGACCAGGTGCGCGGCCGTTCCGGTGACCCAGCGGGTGCCGCCGGCGTCGGTGGCGACGATCGCGCGGCCGGCCAGGAGCGCCTCCTGGAGGGCGACGGGCTGTCCTTCCCAGCGGGCGGCGGAGAGCACCAGATCGGCGCGGCGCAGCAGGTCGGGGACGTCCTGACGACGGCCGAGCAGGTCGACGGGGAGGTCCTCCGCGCTGATGCGGGCGGTGAGCTCACGCTCCAGCGGACCGTCGCCCGCGACGAGGATCCGCACCTCCTCGCCGCGCAGCAGAGCCGCCGCGTCGAGCAGGTCGTGCAGTCCCTTCTGCGGGGCGAGCCGGGCGATGACGAGGGCGACGAGGGCCACGGGCGTTCCCGGCCCGGTCGCCTCCCGGGCGCCGCTCCCGGCGCTCGCGGACCGCTCCTCCCCCACCTCCTCCGGGCGTCGTGGGGCGGGGATCACGGCGTGTCGCACGTAGCGCGCGCCGGCGCGGCGGGCGTCCTCGGCGAGGTCCGGGGAGACGGCGAGCACGGTGTCGGCCCGGCGGGCGAGGAGCCGCAGCAGCGCGGCGCCGATCGCTCGGGCGGGGACCCCGCCGACGGTGCGGTTGTGCAGGGTGACCACGAGCCGGTGCCCGCCCCGGCGGGGCACGGCCAGGGCGGCCAGGGCCCCTGCGCGCAGCCCGTGGGCATGGACGGCGACGGGCTCCCCGGCGCCGCGCACGATCCGGCGCAGCGCCGTCACGGTCGCGGCGTCGTGCCGGGGGCTGGGGCGCTCGCGGATCCGCACCGGCGCCTCGGCGACGCGTCGTCCTGCGCTCTCGAGCAGCGCGAGCTCCTGGTCGACGTGCGCGGCCAGTCCCCCGCTGGCGGTGGGGCGCACGAGCAGGACGCGCATCAGCCCGCCCTCCGCAGGCGTCGCACCACGCCGACGGCGAGCTCCCGGTCCACCGCGCCGAGCACCGCGGCGGAGAGCACGGCCGCGACCAGCCCGCACAGGATGCCGTAGAGCACGGTGAGCACCTCGCCGGTGTCGACCGTGATCAGCAGACGGCCCAGCAGCAGTCCCGGCACCGCCCCGACGAGCACGGCGACGGGGACCGCGAGGGCGGTGCGGCGCACCTGGCGCTCGTGGCCGCCGTGCTCGAGCATGTCCCAGATGCGGGAGAGACCGACCAGGCCGCCCACCGCCATGCCGGCCGCGATCGCGAGGGCGAAGGCGGTGGCCGCCTCCGCGGCGGAGCGGGCGGGGCTGGGCAGCACCAGGACGAGCAGGGCGACCAGGGCGATGCCCCAGCCGACCGCGCCGACCATCAGCGCGTCCCGGGCGCGCAGCGCCGCGGAGAGGATGCGGGTGCACTGGGTCGCCACGGCGAAGCCGACCAGCCCGAGCGCGAGGCCCGCGGTCGCGGAGCCCACCCCGGTCGCCTCGGCCCGATCGATGTGGCGGAAGAACTGGCCGAGCGCCGGGCCGGCTGCGATGAGCATCGCCGCCCCGACCACGGACACGCCGATGACGGTGCGCACCGAGACGGCGGCGACACGGGCGAAGCCGGTGACGTCCCCGACCAGGCGCAGCTCGGACAGGTGCGGGAAGACGGAGGTCACCAGCGGCACCACCAGCACCGCGTAGGGCAGCAGGTAGAGCGCCTGGGCGTACTGGAAGACAGGCAGGGTGCCGACGCCGCCCGCGCGCATGGCCAGCAGCATCACCAGGGCAAGCACGATCTGCTGGGCGCCGACCGCCCCGAGCCCCGCTCCGCCGAGGGCGAGGGCGCGCCGTGCGTGCGCGGCGGGCATGGTCAGCGCGGGGCGGACGCGCAGCCCCGCCCGGGCGGAGGCGATCGCGACGGGCAGCGCCATCACGACGACCCCGGCGGTGGTGCCCCAGCCGAGCCACTGCACGGCGGCGCCGTCGATGGTGGAGACCGTCGCGACCGACGGCACGAGCAGGGCGTAGACGCGATAGGACGCCATCACCACCAGCGAGGACAGCAGCGGCATCATCGCCGGCCACAGGAAGCGCCGCCGGGCCTGGAGGTAGGCGGCCAGCACCACGGAGATCCCGTAGAACGGCAGCTGGACCGCGAAGATCCGCAGCAGCGTCGCGCCGAGGCCGACGCCGGCCGCCCCGGTCTGGTCGGAGGCGAGCAGCAGCTGCGAGAGCGGCTCGGCGAGGGCGATCACGAGCGCGGCGAGGAGCAGGGTGCCGATCACCGTCCAGGTCAGCAGCGCCGAGACGATCCGGTCGGCGAGCGCCGCACCGGCGGGGACGGGGCGCGTCGGCGAGTCGGGCGAGGAGGCGCTCTGCGGCGACGGCGGTGAGGCCGGGGCCGGGGTCGTGGGCTCCGGCGTCGCCGTGGACGGCTCCGGGACCGCGGTCGTCCCGGCGGCGGGCGCAGGCACGGGCACGTCGGCCGTCCCCACCGTCTCCTCGGGGTCCCGCTCGGGCACGAGGCCCGCGATGAGCGGCACGACGGCCGCGGCGAGCGCCCCTCCCGCGACGATCTCGAAGAGCACGTTGGGGAGCATGTTGGCGGTGGTGTAGGCGGTGCCCACGTCGCCGGCGCCCACGCTCGCGCCGAACACGAGATAGCGCACGAAGCCCGCGATCCGTGCGAACACGGTGACGATCAGGATGATCCCCGCGCCGCGCAGCACGGAGCGGGCGATGCGGCCGCTGCGGGGCGAGGGCGCGGGCCGTGCCTCCAACGCGGTGTCGGTCCCGTTCATCGTGCCTCCTCCGCGTCGTCCGGGTCGCTGGACGTCCTCGGCGGCTCCGACGGCGCGGCGGGCCCGTCGGTCGTCCCCGGGCCGGCGGAGCCGTCCACGGCGTGGGAGGGCACGGGCAGCCGGCCTGCGCGGTCCAGCGCTCGCAGCGCCGAGGTGCGGTCGATGACCGCGCTGAAGCTCACCTTCTCGCTGGCCAGGGTCAGCGCGACGACCCCGCCGAGCAGCGCGAGCCGGGCAGGCGCAGGGAGGGTGCGGGTCGCGGCGGCGCCCACGGCGGCGCCGAGCACGTTCGCGCCCGCGTCGCCGAGCATGCCGTGCTCGCGCAGGTCCGCCGGCAGCGCGAGCGCCCCGGGCAGCAGGGCCGCGACGGCGAGCCGCGCACCGCTGCGGGCGCGCTCGTCCTGCCCTGCCGTGAGCGCGAGCAGGGCGGCGGGCGGCAGTACGGCCTTGAGCGCACGGCCGGGGCGGAGGTCGAGCAGGTTGGCGAGGTTCGCGCAGCCCGCCGTGAGCGCGGCGTCCACGGGGACCATCGCGCCGCCGCGCGGGGCCGGGCCGCCCGCCGCGGCGAGCAGCGCGAGGGCGGGGATGCCGAGCGCCTTCGCGGCACCCGTCGTCACCCGGCCGGAGCGGAGCGAGGCGAGATGCCCGCGCAGCCCCTTGGAGACCGGGCGGCCGGCGCGTCGCTGATGCGGCTCGAGCAGGTCGTCGAGCAGCCCGAGCCCGCCGATCCCGGCGAGCGCGAGGAGGTCCAAGGACCGGTCCGTGCGCCGTGCGAGGGCGCAGGTGCCCGCGACCACGAGCGCGCCCTCGGCGAGGCTCACCTCGCGTCCGGCGAAGTTGGTGCGGGCGAGCTCGGCGCGCAGCGCGGCGATCACTCCGCTCCCCCGCCGTCGGACGGCGCGGCCCCGCCCTCGGTGCCGTCACCCCCGGAGCCGTCGCCCTCGGTGCCGACCCCGGCGGTCTCGGGCAGGGCGGGGAGGCGCTCGGCGGCATCGGCCGTGGTGCCGTAGGCGCCGGAGCCGCCGCGGGTCTGCTCGACCAGCGCGAGCACGGACAGGACCGGGCCGTCGGGCTCCTGCAGCCGGTCCGTGGTCGACAGCGCGTCGTAGGTCGCCTCCCCGCGCACGGTGCGCAGGATGCCGGTGGAGGCGTCGTTCGCGGGCGTCACGGCGGAGACCACCGCGGGCAGGCCGGTCCCGGCGAGGGCGGTGAGCATGCTGGTGCGGGAGGCGAGCAGGCCCTGGGCGCGCTCGGCGGCGGCCTGGTCGTCGTCGGTGTCGACGGCGAGCTCCTCGGGGGCGGCGCTCGCGTGCACGACGCCGTCGACCGTGCCCGGCGCCCCGCCGTCCACGCTCACCATCCCGTGATCGATGAGCACCTGCCACAGCTGCCCGCGCAGCTCCTCGACCAGGCTGTCGCCCTCGCCGCCGGCCAGCAGCTCGGGGATCAGCGCGGAGAGGCGCTCGGAGTCGGTGAGCTCCTCTCCTCCGACGGCCGTGAGCGCCCCGGGCGCGATCTGCTCCACCGCGGCGACCGCGTCGGTCCGCGCCTGCTCCTGTCCCGGCTCCCACAGCGCGCTCTGCAGCTCGACGTGCACGGTCTGCTCGACGCCGGCCGCGTCCAGCAGCGAGGCGATCCGCTCGCTGGAGGCGCGGGTGGAGTCGTCGTCTGTGAGGACCGCGATCCGCTGCCCCTCGAGGGTGCCGTCCACGAGCTCCGGCCCGACCTCGGTGATGAACGAGGAGAGCTGGTCGTTCTCGCCGGCGAGCTGCTCGGCCTCGGTGCGCAGCTGCTCCTGCTCGGTGCGCAGCTGCTCGACCTGACCGGCGAGCTGGTCGCCCAGATTCTCGCGCAGCGGCCCGGCGCCGAGGACGATGCCGACGGCGAGCGCGAGGAACACGGAGATCAGCGAGACGAGGTGGTAACGGAAGTCGATCACGGGGTCGGGACCCTCCTACGACCCGGTGGCCCGGGGTGTGAACAGCGTGGTAAACCAGGACAGGAGCCCGTCGAGGCGGGCGAAGAGGATCTGCACGAGCGCCTGACCGCCCGGGGTGGCCCAGAGCGCCACGGCGAGCGCGGCCAGACCCGCCAGCGCCAGCAGCACGAGCTGGAAGGTGGAGATCCTCTGACGGTACAGGCGGGAGACGCCCTTCGCGTCGACGAGCTTGGAGCCGATGCGCAGACGTGTGAGGAAGGTCGAGCTCATGCCGGCACGGCCCTTGTCGAGGAACTCCTCGAGGGTGCCGTGGGTGCCGACGGCGACGATGACCGAGGCGCCCTTCTCGTCGGCCAGCAGCATGGCGATGTCCTCGCTGGTGCCCGAGGCGGGGAAGGAGACCGCGCCCTCGGCCAGCCCCAGCTCCGCCAGCCGCTCCATCCCGGGGGCGCGGCCGTCGCGATAGGCGTGGACGACGAGCTCGGAGCCGGAGCGCAGGGCCCGGTCGGAGACGGAGTCCATGTCGCCGATGATCATGTCGGGGCGGAATCCGGCCTCGAGCACCGCGTCCGCGCCGCCGTCGACCCCGATGATCACGGGGCGGTTCTCGCGCAGGAAGGGCTTGAGGGTCGCCAGGTCCTCCTTGTAGTGGTAGCCGCGCACCACGATCAGCACCGGCCGGCCGTCCATGCGCGTGGCGACCTCGGGCGCGCCGATCCCGTCCAGCAGCAGGTCCCGCTCGCGGAGCATGTACTCCATCGTGTTCTCGGCGAACAGCTCGAGCTGCTCGGAGAGCCCTTCGCGGGACGCCACCTGGGAGGCGGTGACGCTCGCATCGTCCTGCCGGGCGCCCTCGGCGATCGGCTCCCCCTCGAGCAGCACCCGCCCGTCCTCGACCGTGATCCGCTCCCCGTCGCGGATCCCCTCGAAGACCTCGTCCCCGAGGGAGTCGACGAGCACGATCCCGGCGTCGACGAGGATGCGCGGGCCCGCGTTGGGGTAGCGGCCGGAGGTGGAGGCGGCGACGTTGAGGACCGCGGCCGGCTCCCGCTCGACGAGCGCCTCGGCGGCGACCCGGTCGATGTCCTCGTGGTCGATGATCGCGATCTCGCCGGGGCGGAGGCGCTTGGTGAGGTCCTTGGTGCGCTTGCCGAGCCGGGCCACGCCCTCGGTGCGGGCCGCGCTCATCGCTGCACCCGTCCGGCCTCGTCCAGCAGCTCCTCGGCGTGGGCGAGGGCGACGTCGGAGGCGTCGTCCCCGGCGAGCATCCGGGCGAGCTCGCGGATCCTCCCCGGCCGGTCCAGGGTCTCCACGGTCGAGCTGGTCGCACCGTCCTGCGAGGTCTTCACGATCTGCAGGTGGGTGGAGGCGTGCGCGGCGACCTGCGGGAGGTGGGTGACGACGATGACCTGGGCGTGGCGGGCCAGGCGTGCGAGGCGCTGGCCGACGGCGAGGGCGGCGCGCCCGCCGATGCCTGCGTCGATCTCGTCGAAGACGAACACGGGGGCGGCGGTGCGGTCGCTGCGGGAGGAGGCCAGCGCCACCTCGAGGGCGAGCATGACGCGGGAGAGCTCGCCGCCGGAGGCGGCCTGAGCGACCGGCAGGTGGTCGGCGCCGGGATGGGGGGCGAGCAGGATCGCGACCTCGTCCCGGCCGTGGGAGCGGTGGGCACGCCCCGTGACGTCGACACGGATCTCCGCATCGGGCATCTCGAGGTGGCGCAGCTCCTCCTGGACCGCGCCGGAGAGGGCGCCGGCGGCCTCGGTGCGTGCCGCGGTGAGCTCCGCGGCGGCCGCGTCGAGCTCCGTCTCGAGCTGCTCGAGGCGAGCCGCGACGGTGCCGCGCTCCTCCTCCGCGCCCTCGAAGCGGTCGAGCTCCTGCGCCGCGGTGCGGGAGGTCTCGAGCAGGGTGGTGACGTCCTCGGCGGGGCCGTCCTGGCCCGGCAGCAGGGCGCCGAGGTCGCGCACCAGGACGGTCAGCTCGTGGAGGCGCTCGTTGGCCTCCTCGATGCGTCCGGGCGAGGCGTCGATCCCGTCGGCGTAGCTCGAGAGCTCCCCGGCGATGTCGGAGAGCTCGATCCGCAGCGCGTCGAGCCGTTCCGTGAGCGGGACGAGGGTGCCGTCGGTGCGGGCGGCGCGGGCGAGGGCCTCCCCCGCGATGTCGAGCAGGGATCCGGCGGCGGGGCCGTCGTCGTCGCCGACCAGGGCGAGCGCGGCCTGCCCGGCGGCGCCGCGGAGCTCCTCGGCGTTGCCGAGCCGTTCGATCTCGGCGCGCAGCGCGTCGTCCTCCCCCGCCTGGGGGTCGGCCTGCTCGAGCCGCTCCAGCGCCTCGGTGAGGACGGTGCCGCGGCGCTCCCGCTCGGCGAGCAGGGCGTCGAGCTCGGCGAGGCGCTCGGTGAGGGCGGTGCGCTCGCGCCAGACCGTGCGGTGCCGCTCGAGCAGCGGCTCGATCTCGGCGGCGCCGAAGCGGTCCAGGGCTTCGCGCTGGGCGTCGTGGTCGCGCAGACGCTGCTGGTCGGACTGGCCGTGCACGGTGACCGCGGTGCCCACCAGCCGGGCGAGGGTCCCGATCGGGACGGGGACCCCGCCGATCTGGGCGCGGGAGCGGCCGTCGCGGGTCAGACGGCGCACCACGAGCACCTCGCCGTCCTCCTCCTCGGCGCCGAGCTCGTCCATCGCGTCCGCGAGCTCCCCGTGCCCGGCGAGCGCGAGGGTGCCGTCGACGGTGCTGGAGCCGCGGGTGCGGCCTCGGTCCAGGCGACCGCCCAGCAGCATGGTCAGGCCGGTGACGATCATGGTCTTGCCGGCTCCGGTCTCGCCGGTCAGGGCGGTGAATCCCGGCCCGAACTCGAGCAGGGCATCGTCGATCACGCCGATGTGGCGGATGCGCAGGGTGGACAGCACGGCGGCGCCCTTCAGCGGGTGCGCGGGCCGCGGCCCCGCCAGCCCACGACGGGCAGCTGGAACTTCTCGACCAGTCGATCGGCGAACGGGGTCGGGGCGAGGCGGACCAGGCGCACCGAGTGCTCGGAGAGCCGCGCCTCGATCCGCATCCCGGCCACGATGTCCTCCCCGCGTCGCCCGTCGAGGGTGAGGATCGCGTCCTCGCGGTTGTCCATGGTCATCTCGACGGCGATCTCGGAGGAGCGCCCCAGCACCAGCGGCCGGGCGAAGAGGGCGTGGGCGGCGAGCGGGATGAGCATCATCGCGTCGACCTCGGGCCAGATGACGGGACCGCCGGCGCTGAACGCGTAGGCGGTCGAGCCGGTCGGGGTGGACAGCAGCACCCCGTCGGCGCCGAAGCTCGAGACTGGCCGGCCGTCGATCTCGATCGCGACGTTGATCATCTTCTGCCGGTCGGCCTTCTCCAGGGACGCCTCGTTCAGCGCCCAGTGGTGCCCGATCTGCTCGTCGTGCTCGTCGAGGACGGCGATGTCCAGGGTGGAGCGCTTCTCGATCTCGTAGTCGCCGTCCAGGAGCCGGGCGACGGTGATGGAGAGGTCCTCGACCTCGCTCTCGGCGAGGAAGCCGACATGGCCGAGGTTCACGCCGTGGACGGGGATGTCGGCCTCGCGCACGGCCTCGAGGGCGCGCAGGATGGTGCCGTCGCCGCCGAGGACGATGCCGAGCTCGACGGCGTCCGCGGCCGAGACGGCGTCGAGCACGTCCACGCCGCCGTTGGTGAGGAAGGTCAGCAGGCGCGGCGGCGCCTCGTCCTCGGGCAGGGAGAGGATCTCGTCGACCTGCTCGTCGACGACCACCGCGCGCACGCCCCGGCGGCGCAGCTCCTCGAGGACCGTGAGCATGGCGCGCAGCGCCGCCCGACGTCCGGTGTGCACGTACAGGAGGAACCGTCGCATGGGTCAGTCCTCCTCGGGGGCGTTCTGGTCGCGGCGGCGCCGCGGGAGTGCCCCGCCCACGGCAGACCCGATCATGTCATAGGCCTGCGCATCCGGCGCGCAGGAGGAGTCCGGCGCGGTGGCCCCTGCAGCATGCGGCCGGACCGAGCGGGCGGGCCGCAGGTGCACGAAGTACTCGCGGTTGCCGTCCTGGCCGGGCAGGGCGCTGGGGCCGATGGCCGCGAGCTCGATCCCCTGCTCGGCGGCGGTCTCGACCACGCCCTCCACGGCGCGGATCCGGGCGGAGGGATCGGTGACCACGCCGGTGCGGGGCAGCGCCTGCTTCCCGACCTCGAACTGGGGCTTGACCATGAGCAGCAGCCCCCCGTGCGGGGCGGTCACGCCCGCGAGGGCGGGCAGGACGGTGCGCAGGGAGATGAAGGAGAGATCCGCGACGACGAGGTCGACGCGGGCGCCGAGCATGTCCGGGGTGAGGTCGCGCACGCTCGTGCCGTCGCGCACCTCGACGCGGACGTCCTCGCGCACATGGTCGGCGAGCTGGTCGTGGCCGATGTCGACGGCGATCACGCGATCGGCGCCGCGCCGCAGCAGCACGTCGGTGAACCCGCCGGTCGAGGCGCCCGCGTCGAGGCAGAGCAAGCCGCGGGGGTCGAGCTCGAGCAGGTCGAGGGCGCCGGCGAGCTTGTGCGCGGCGCGGGAGGCGTACTCGATGCCGTCGGGCACGTCGACGACGGTCAGGCGCGCCCCGTCGGGGACGGGGGCGGAGGGCTTGTCGGCCCGGCGCCCGTCGATCCGCGCGCGTCCCTCCTCGACGATGCGCCGGGCGTGGGTGCGGGACCGTGCGAGGCCGGCGGCGAGCAGCGCGACGTCGAGCCGGTCCCCGCTCACCGGGCGGCGGCCGCGGCGGGCAGAGCGGTGGCCCCGTCGCGGCTCAGCAGGCGTCCCTGCCAGGCGTGCTCGGGATGGGTCGCGCGCAGCAGCGCGAGCACGGCCCGCAGCACGCGAGGGTCGTCGGCCTCGCCGTGGACGACGGCGATGTCCTCGCCCTCGCGGCGCACCGAGACGGCGCCGCAGCGGGCACCGTCCCCGTCGACGACGGGCAGCGGGAAGGGTGCGGCGATCCCGACGAGGTCCGGGGTGATGAACGTGGGGCGCCGCACCGGCTCGGCGTGCAGGGCGGTCTCGACCGTGTCGACGCCGGTGAGGACGAGCAGGGAGTCCATCCCGGCACGGACGGCGCCCTCGATGTCGGTGTCCAGCCGGTCGCCGACCACGAGCGGGCGGCGGGCGCCGATCCGGGTCGCGGCGACGGTGAACATGCCCGGCTCGGGCTTGCCGGCGACCTCCGGCTCGGCGCCGGTGGCGTGGCGCAGCGAGGCGACGAGGGAGCCGTTGCCGGGGGCGAGGCCCCGCTCGGTGGGCAGGGTCGCATCGACGTTGGTGGCCATCCAGCGGGCCCCGCGGCGGATCGCGTAGGCCCCCTCGGCCAGGCGCGCCCAGCCGAGGTCCGGGGACCAGCCCTGGACCACGGCGACGACGTCCTCGGCATCCGTCTCGACGGGCTCGAGCCCGTCGGCGCGGAGCTGGTCGGCGAGGCTGGGTCCGCCGACGACGAGCACCTTCGCGCCGGGGGCGAGGTCCTCGGCGAGCAGGCGCGAGGCGACCTGCGGGGAGGTCACGAACTCCTCGGGGCTCGCCTCGAGGCCGATGACCGCGAGGTGGTCGGCGGCCTGCTGCGGAGTGCGGGAGGCGTTGTTGGTCGCGAAGACGACGGAGCGGCCGGCGGCGCGGGCGGTCTCGACCGCCTCGACGGCGTGCGGGATCGGCCGGGCGCCGTGCATGAGCGTGCCGTCGAGGTCGAACAGCAGCGCGTCGTGGAGGTCCAGGAGCGAGGGGTCGGGCCGGCGGATCACGCGGACTCCTCCCGGGTCTCGGACTCCGGGGCGCCGGGGTCGTCGGACGCGTCGGCGCTCTCCGCCGTCACGGTCGCGTCGCCGGCCTCCGCGCCGTCGCCCTCGGTGTCTTCCGCGCCGTCGCCCTCGGTGTCTTCCGCGGCGCCGCTCTCGTCGACCTCCGCGTCGTCACCCTCGGCGACCTCCGCGTCGTCGTCCTCGGTGTCGTCCGCTGCCTCCGCCGCGTCGTCCGTTCCGTCGACGTCGTCGGTCTCGACAGCGTCGGCGTCCGCGCCGGCATCCACCGGGGCGTCGCCGTCCTCTGCGTCGTCGGCGCCGTCCTGCTCGTCCTGCGCGTAGGGGTCGAAGGCGTCGAGCACGCTGATCTGCTCGTCGCCCTCCAGGACGGGCGCCTCGGCGGGCGCGGGAGCCGGGCGGCCGAGACGCTCGGCGGCATCGGTGAGGCCCTCGGTGTCCGCGTCGGCGGCGAGCGTCATCCAGCGCCGCGCCTCGTCCTCGCGGTCCGCGCGCTCGAGCAGGTCGGCGTAGGCGACCCAGAGCCGCACCTGCCAGCGACCGTCGATCTTGTGCCGCAGGGCCGGGATCTCGAGCGTGCTCAGGGCGGTCTGGACGTCGCCGGTGTCGGCGTAGGCGCCGGCGACGACCATCATCAGCTCGATCGCGGACTCGACCCCGAGGGCGGCGGCCTCCTCCGAGGCGGCGATGTCCAGGGCGCGCTCGGGGCGGCCGAGGCCGCGCTCGCAGTCGGCGATCATCGGCAGGACATCGGTGCGCCCGGTGATGCGCATCGCGGTGCGCAGCTCACGGGAGGCGGTGCGGTAGTCGCCGGCGTGATAGGCGAAGATCCCGTAGACCTCGCGCACGATGCCGACGCGTCCGCCCAGACGGGCGGCGAAGCGCGCGTGGGCGAGGGCGGTCTCGGGGTCGGTGTCCTCGAGGAGGTGGGCGGAGACCAGATGGCGGCCGACGCGCTCCGCGGTCTCCTTGCTCAGGCCCCGCAGCTCCTCGTGGGTCTCCTTGTCGAGCTCGCGGCCGGTGATGCCCTCGGGCACGCGCGGCTCGATCGGCCGATCGGCACGCTGCTCCTCGCCCGGACGACCGCTGCGACGGTCCTCACGGCGGCCCGCGTCCCGGCCCCGGTCGCGCGAGCCGCCCCGGCGGTCGTCGAAACGGTCCTGGCCGCCGCGGCGGTCCGGAGCGCCTCGACGGTCTCGGTCGTCGCGGCGCGGCCGATCATCACGGCGCGGCCGATCATCACGGCGCGGCCGGTCATCACGGCGGGGCCGGTCGTCACGGCGCTGACCGGTGCCTCCGCGACGCTCCTCGCCGCTCCCCCGTCGGTCGCGGTCCTCGCGCCAGGGCCGATCGTCGCGGCGCGGCCCTGCGTAGCGGTCCCCGCGCTCCCCGCCCTGGGGGCGGTTCTCGCGCCATGGGCGGTCGTCGCGGCGAGCACGATCGTCGCGTCCGCGGGTGTCGTCGCGGCGCTCGCCCTCACGGCGCGGGCGGTCCTGCCACCGTCCCCGGTCCTCGCGGTAGGGGCGGTTCTCGCGGCGGTCCGCGCCGTCGGTGCGGGGGCGATCGTTCCGACGCGGGCGGTCGTCCTGACGGGGGCGGTAGGGGCGGTCGCCGTCCCGGCGGGGTCCGCCCTCGGGGCGTGCTCCTCCGTCGCGGGAGGGGCCTGCGTCGCGGCGGCCTCGAGGACCCCCGGCGCGGCCGCCGGCGGACGCGCCGGATCGAGGCGTCGAGCCTCGCTCGTCCCGCCGCCGACCGTCACGACCCCAGTCGTCCCGGCCGCGGTCGCTCCCGTTGTTGCTGTGCTCAGCCACCTGGACCGCCCGCCTCTTCGTCTCGCCCTGTGCGCCCTATGCGTTTGTCTCCCGGCGACTCTAAGCCAGAGCACGCCCTTGACCCTCGGGTAACGGCATCATCCGTGACTGCTTTCACGGGGCTCCCAGACACCGGGAACCGACGGTGCTCGGGACCGCGAACCCGGCGCCGCCGCAGCGGCGTGCCGCACTCGTCCCGTCCCGCCCGCACCCGGCGCGCTGCCCGGAGCCCTCACGTCGCGCACCGCTCGCCCCCTCCGCACCCGGCTCCCCGGACCACCGCTCGGCGCCGCGACGCACGCCCCTCCCTCTCCGCGATCCCCGCCGGTCCCCTGCGCGATCCCCGCCGGCCCCCGCCGTGTGTCCCTCAGGAACGGGGCGTACCCTCGAGAGCGGGTGAGTCCTCCTCCATATGGACGGTCCCGCCCTGTCACCGTGCCTCGCAGCCACCAGGAAGACCCGTGCTTCTCGAACGCCTCTACGACGAGGACCTCTCCCAGGCGAGCTATCTCGTCGCCTGCCAGGACAGCGGGGAGGCGCTCGTGGTCGATCCGCGGCGCGACATCGCTGACTATCTCGACCTCGCCCGGCATCACGGTCTGCGGATCGTCGCCGTGACCGAGACCCATGTCCATGCGGACTTCCTCTCGGGGACGCGCGAGCTCGCCGCGGCGACGGGCGCGACCGACTATGTCTCGGGAGAGGGCGGCGAGGACTGGCAGTACGACTTCCCGGCCGAGCGCCTCCACGACGGCGACACGATCGAGCTCGGCGCGGTCACGATCACCGCCCGCCCCACGCCGGGGCACACACCGGAGCATCTCTCGTTCCTCATCACCGACACCGCTGTCGCGCCGAGCCCCGGGTATCTCCTCAGCGGGGACTTCGTCTTCGCGGGCGATCTGGGGCGCCCGGATCTGCTGGACGAGGCGGCCGGTATGCAGGACACGCGCTTCGAGGGGGCACGGCAGCTCTTCGCCTCGCTGCGGGACGTGCTCCTCTCCCTCCCCGACCATGTCCAGGTGCTCCCGGGCCACGGCGCCGGGTCGGCCTGTGGGAAGGCCCTCGGGGCCGTGCCCTCCACGACGGTCGGCTACGAGCGGAGCTGCGCCTGGTGGGCTCCGCACCTCGCGGCCGACGACGAGCAGGGCTTCATCGACGAGCTCCTGGACGGACAGCCCGATGCCCACGCCTGCTTCGGACGGATGAAGCGTCAGAACGTCCTCGGGCCGGCTCTGCTGGGAGAGCGGACTCTCCCCCGCCGCGTCGATGCCTCGGAGATCTCCTCAGGGATGGCCTCCGGCACGATCGCCCTCGTGGACACGAGGCCCGTCGCCGCGGTGCACGAGGGCATGGTGCCCGGTGCGCTCATCACCCCCGCCCCGGGCAAGGCCGCCTCCCATATCGGCTGGGCATTCGACCCGGAGTCCGACGACGCCGAGATCATCGTCCTCGCCCCGGACGCGGAGACCGCAGCGAGGATCCAGGACCATTTCGTGAGAGTCGGCATCGACGCGCTCGGCGGCTACGTGACCTCGCTCGAGGGTCTCGAGCAGAGCGTCCCTCAGCGCGTCTCGCCCGCGGATCTCGACCAGCTGCGCTCGAGCCGCCCGGAGGCCGTGCTGCTCGACGTGCGGAACAAGTCCGAGCACTCCGCCGGACCATCCCGGGTGCTCAGCAGCTCTCGGCCGGGAGGGCGCTGTTCCATCGTGAGCAGCTCCCCGCGCCCGCCGAGGGCGCCGTCATCGCCTTCTGCCAGTCGGGGCTGCGCGCCGCCGTGGCCGCGAACGCTCTGCGACGGGCCGGCCATGAGGTGATCGAGGTCGACGGCAGCTACGCCGGCTGGTCCCGCTGGCAGCAGGAGAACGACGCGCCGGCACGCGGCTGAGCGAAGAGCCCCGATGCCCGCAGAAGGGCCCGTGACCGAGGAATCCCCTCGCTCCCGGGCCCTCTCCCTGCCCGCGGGCATGAGAAAAGGGAGTGGAGGAGGCGAACACCCCGC